>NZ_JAGQBY010000005.1:0-38506 GCF_024345875.1 Synechococcus sp. EJ6-Ellesmere | reverse complement strand
AGCTGGCCGGTGTCGGCCAGCCAGGCGGCCATGGCCGTGAGGTCGGTGGGTTTTCCCTGGCCGTGCAGCATCAGGGCGGTGCGGTAAATCTCGCGGTGGGCTCCCAGGTAGAAGGCTTCAGGGCGAAGCACGTCGGCAATGCGGCCGAGGGCGTCGGGATCGAGCAGGATGCCGCCCAGCACCGCTTCCTCCGCCTCCAGGTTCTGGGGCGGGACCTGATCGGGCAGGGCCTCGAAGCGGGCCTCATCCTGGTCCCGGCCGCGGCGGCGAAAGGCCGGGGTCAGGGCGGCGGCGGCCGTTGCTGATCGGTCGCTCCCCTCTCCAGCGGTGTCCCACTCGGGACCTCCATCAGGGGCTGGCAGGGGAACACTCACCATCGGCTGAGGCTAGGTCCGGGCTTGGGAGCACGGGCGATTTGGGTGGCCGCCAAGCAAAACGCCGGCCCACAGGGGACCGGCGCAGACGCTGACCAATCTGAATGGAGCCTGCTCAGTGGCTGACCACTTCCAGGTTGATTTCAGCGGTGACCTCGGGGTGCAGTTTCACCTGCACCTTGTAAGTGCCGGTGCGATGGATCTCGGGAACGGAGATGTCGCGGCGGTCGAGTTCCTTCTTGGTGGCCGCTTCGATCGCTTCGGCCACATCGCCGTTGGTCACGGTGCCGAAAAGCACGTCGTCGCCACCGGTCTGTTTCTTGACGGTGAAGCGGCCGATCGTGGTCAGGGCCGTGCGGAAGGCTTCGGCCTCCTGCTTCAGGGCCGCCTGCCGCTCGGCCTCCTTGGCGCGGCGGTGCTCCACCTGGCGCAGCACGGCGGCCGTGACGGCAACGGCTTTGCTCTGGGGAAGCAGGAAGTTACGGGCGTAACCAGGAGCCACTTCCACCAGGTCACCCTGTTTGCCGAGGCTGTAAACGTCCTCGCTGAGGACGACGGAGACGCGCTTGGCCATGGAAACAGAACGGCGGGAACAAGTAGGGATCGGGCAAGGACCGCCGCTGTGACGGTCCGCATCCTGGAGCGATCAGCGATCCTAGATCACCGCTCGCGTTGCCTTGCCGGCGGCGGAGGGCAGGCGCACCTGGGTGGCCAGGCCCAGGGCCTTCAGCAGGCGGATGTGCTGCCAGGTGAGGTCGAACTGGCGGGCGCCGAAGCCGTGACGGGCCGAATGGGGGAAGGCATGGTGGTTGTTGTGCCAGCCCTCACCGAAGGTGAGCGCAGCAACCCAGGGGTTGTTGCGCGACTCGTCGCCGCTTTCGTGGGACACGCTGCCCCAGCAATGGGTGGCGGAGTTCACCAGCCAGGTGCAGTGGTAGAGCACCACCAGACGCAGGGGGATGCCCCAGAGCACCAGAGCCCAGCCGCCGGCACCGGTGGTGGTGCCGATCCAGAACAGGAGCAGGCCCACAGGGATCTGCAGGAGCAGGAAGTTGGTGTTGAGCCAGCGGTAGTAGGGGTCGCGCTGCAGATCGCCGGTGAGGCGGGGCACCGCGGCCATGGCTGGAATCTCCTCGAACATCCAGCCCATGTGGCTCCACCAGAAACCTTTGTGGCTGTTGTGGTGGTCGGCATCGGTGTCGGAGAACTTGTGGTGGTGGCGGTGCAGTCCGGCCCAGTCGATCGGACCGTGCTGGCAGCTCAGGGCGCCGCAGGTGGCGAAGAACCGCTCAAGCCACTGGGGCACCCGCAGGGCCCGGTGGGCGAGCAGACGGTGATAGCCGAGGGTGACCCCCAGGCAGCCGGTGATCCAGTAGAGGATCAGCATGCTGGCGACGGCTGGCACGCTCCAGAACCGGGGCAGCAGGGCCACCACTGCCAGCGCATGGACCACGGCCATGAAACCGAGCGTGGCCCAGCGGGTCCCCTTGGGCGCCGAGGGAGTGGGTTCACCGCGTCGTGGGCGGTGCAGGGCCTCGGCCCGGGAGAGGGAGAGAGCGGCGGGAGCGAGGCTGGCGACACCGCTGGGCCGGGTTGCTGCAGGCGTTGCCGCAGGCCCGGAGCGGGCCGACGGGGGGGAGGGTCGCCGAACGGTGGCGGTCATGGGGACTGGTTCCTGATCGGTCTTTTAGAATAGTAGCAGTACGAATCCAGATCAGGTGGGATATCAAGCAGATATCGAATCAGGGCGCGAAGCTTTTTCGTATCTGATCAGAGCCTGGCATGAGCGCAACGGCTGGTCCCACCGGGTGCTGCCGGCCCTGGCCGAGGTGCTCGACCTGGGCCGGATCCACAATTCCCAGGTTTCGATGCTGCGCAACCGCAAACTCGCCTCCCCCGGCCCCGAGGTGTTTCTGGCCCTTGGGCGCATCAACCAGTGGCTGGTCGCCGGTGCCGGTGCCCCCGGCGCTCCCCTGGCCGGCCACCCTGACCTGATCGAGGCCCTGGGCCAGGGGGCCCTGCCCCTGCTCAGCGACGACGGGGTGCCCCTGGGGCCCGGCGACCTGCTGGAGATCTTTGTGGGCCTGGTGCCTCCGCCGCGGGCCTTTGATCTGCGCATTGACGAGGACGAGGCCGCTGGCCTCAGCTTTGCCCTGGCGGAGTTGCTTTGCGCCGGGCGGCCTTGGCGGCTCTGCCGTGACCAGGTGCTGGCCGCTTATCCGGCGGCGAAGGCCCAGCGTCGGGATCGCTTCGCGGCGGTGATGAGTGGCCAGCGCGATTACAGCGCCGTCGAGCTCGATGCCGAGCTGATGGACCTGCACCGCACCCTGGTGGGGCTGGGAGTGGCCGCCGAGCAGGAGATCAGCGCTGACCGCTTCCTGGAGGTGCTGCGCCAAAAAGCCCGCCTGCAGCAGCAGACGGGCCGGGAGGATCTGGCCGAAGCGATCCGTCAGGAGCTGGTGGCCGAGGGCAGCGGCTGACCCACATGGGCCACCCGGATCCGTTTGGCCAGCCCCAGGGCGCGCAGCACCTTGATGTGCTGCCAGGTGATGTCGAACTCGAACCAGCGCAGGCCATGGCGGGCGCTGGCGGGGTGGGCGTGGTGGTTGTTGTGCCAGCCCTCGCCGAAGGAGAGGACCGCAACCCACCAGCAGTTGCGCGAGAGGTCGGGGCTGTCGAAGTTGCGGTAGCCGAAGGCGTGGGTGGCGCTGTTCACCAGCCAGGTGACGTGGTAAACGATCGCCAGCCGCAGGGGGATTCCCCAGAGCACCAGCCCCAGGCCGCCTCCGGGTACGCCGGCCCGCTCGCCGTACCACCAGAGAGCGGCACCCAGGGGTACCTGCAGCAGCAGGAACCAGCGGTCGAGCCAGCGGTAGAAAGGATCACGCTGGAGATCGCCGGTGAAGCGAGCCATCTGGCGCACCGCCGGAATGTCGTGCAGCATCCAGTCGCTGTGACTCCACCACAGGCCGCGGCCGGCATCGTGGTGGTCGTTGGGCTGGTCGGAATACTTGTGATGGTGGCGGTGCAGCCCCACCCACTCGATCGGGCCGCTCTGGCAGGCCAGGCTGCCCATCAGCACCAGGGTGCGCTCGAGCCATTTCGGCGCCACGAAGCTGCGGTGAGCCAGCAGGCGGTGCAGCCCCAGGGTCACGCCCAGCACCGTGGTCCAGTAGAGGGCCGCCAGCACCACCACCGCCTGCCAGCTCCAGAAGCGCGGCAACAGGGCGAAGACGGCCCCCACGTGGATCGCCAGCATGAAGCTGGTGGTGCCGAACTTGTACTTGCGTTGGCTGGGGGGAAGTGGCTGACGGCGTCCGCTCACTGAGGCGCGGACGGCGGCGTCCTGATGCTCGGCGGCGTGGCCCCGCAAGGCCTGACCCGCAGACCCGATCTGGGGCAAGGCGGATGCTGGATCTGAAGCGGCAACCAAATGAACTCTCGCGATGGTGGCGCAGGCTTGAGTCCGTCATCTCCCCTGCGGCGGGCGATCCCGTTGCAGGGAACCCATCAGGCTGAGGTGCGACCCTGACCTGGGATGCCGGCTGATATGTAGCCGATGCATCGCGGTGAAATCTAGCGGCGTGATGGAAGCCCCAAGGCAGCATGGCGCCGTGAGCCGGTTTCAGGCCATGACGACAACGGCAACGAGCGCTGGGCCCCACACCGGCTGGGCCCGGGATCGGGTGGCCGCCGCCGCCGAGCGGATCGCTCCGGTGGCCGCGGCACGCACCGCTGCCGTCCAGCCGGCACTGGCGCGGGTCCTCGACGCCTTTGCGGCCGAGCGGCTCGGCACCCACCACTTCGCCTCCGTCAGTGGCTATGGCCACGGCGATCTGGGCCGGGAGGTGCTCGATCGGGTCTTCGCGCGGGTTCTCGGGGCCGAAGCTGCTGCCGTGCGCCTGCAGTTCGTCAGCGGCACCCACGCCATCGCCGCCGCCCTGTTCGGTGTGTTGCGCCCTGGTGATCGCCTGCTCGCCCTCACCGGCCGCCCCTACGACACCCTCGAAGAGGTGATCGGTCTGCGCGGCCGTGGTCAGGGCTCCCTGGCCGAATTCGGCATTGATTACGACGAGCTGCCGCTCACGGCCGCCGGCGCGGTGGATGAGGACGGCCTGGCTGCGGCCCTGGCGTTGCCCACGCGCATGGTGCTGATTCAGCGCAGCTGCGGCTATAGCTGGCGGCCCTCCCTGAGTGTGGGGTCGATCGCCCGTCTCTGCGAGCGGGTGGAGGCCCTTCAGCCCGGCTGCATCCGCTTCGTCGATAACTGCTATGGCGAATTCGTCGAGCCCCTCGAGCCGCCGGCGGTGGGAGCCGACCTGATCGCCGGCTCGCTGATCAAGAATCTCGGCGGCACCATCGCCCCCACCGGCGGTTACGTGGCCGGCCGCGCCGAGCTGGTGGAGCAGGCCTGCTGCCGGCTCACGGCGCCAGGCATCGGCAGCGAGGGCGGCACCGGTTTCGATCTCTATCGCCTGCTGTTCCAGGGGCTGTTCCTGGCGCCCCAGATGGTGTCGGAAGCCCTGATCGGTGCCGAACTCACCGCCGCGGTGTTCAGTGACCTGGACTACGCCGTCCAACCAAGGGTGGGTGAGCACCGCAGCGACCTGATCCAGGCGGTGCGCTTCGGTGCCCCCGAGCCCCTGATCCAGGTGTGCCGGGCCTTCCAGTCGTGCTCGCCGGTGGGGAGCTATCTCGATCCGGTGCCGGCATCGATGCCCGGTTACGCCAGCGAGCTGGTGATGGCCGGCGGCAGCTTCATCGACGGCAGCACCAGCGAGTTCTCTGCTGACGGCCCCCTGCGCGAGCCCTACGTGCTCTTCAGTCAGGGCGGCACCCACCGCAGCCACGTGGCCCTGGCGCTGGAGCGGGCTCTGGCGGCCCTCGGTCCCGGAGGATGCTCCTGAGCACGGCGGCCCCCCGGGAGCCACACTGGACCCAACCGTCTTTCGGTCCGCGATGGCCCTCCAGGTCCCCGACGACTGCCGCTACGCCGACAGCCATGAATACGTGCGCCCGGAGGGGGAGCTGGTGAGGGTGGGGGTGAGTGCCTTCGCCGTCGACCAGCTCGGCGACATCGTCTTTGTGGAACTGCCCGAAACCGGCACTCATCTGGAGCGCGGCAGCAGTTTCGGCACGGTGGAATCGGTCAAGGCCGTCGAGGAGATGTACGCCCCGATCAGCGGCACTGTGGAGCTGCGCAACGAGGCGGTGCTCTCCAGCCCCGAGGAACTGCAGAACGATCCCTATGGGGAGGGGTGGTTGCTGCTGATGCGCCCCAGCGATCCCGCCCAGCTCGACGACCTGCTGGAGCCCGCCAGCTACCGAGCCAAGCTGGAGGGCTCGTGAGCGCTGGCTTGCCAGGGCGAAGTCCCTAGGATCCAGCCTTAAGCCGGACCGGTGGCGTGAGCGTCGAGAGCAGCAGCGACAGCGCCGTGGCCGGCGCCCCCCGGGAATTCTCCCCTTTCCTGCAACGCCATCTGGGCCCATCCGCCGCTGAGCAGGCCCGGATGCTGGAGCGAGTGGGCTGCACCGATCTGGAGGGCTTCGTGGCTGAAGTCGTTCCCGCTGACATCCTGATTCCAGCCAGCGCCGCCGAGCAGGATCTGCCCGCGGGCGTCGGGGAAGCCCAGGCCCTGGCGGAACTGCGCCGGATCGCTTCCCTCAACCAGGTGCGTCGCAGCCTGATCGGCCTGGGGTACTACGGCACCGCCACCCCGGCCCTGATCCAGCGCCATGTGCTGGAGAACCCCTGCTGGTACACCGCCTACACCCCCTACCAGGCGGAGATCGCCCAGGGACGGCTGGAGGCCCTGCTCAATTTCCAGACCCTGATCAGCGAGCTCACGGCCCTGCCGATCGCCAACGCCTCGCTGCTGGATGAGGCCACCGCGGCGGCCGAGGCGATGTCGCTCAGCGCCGGCGCCTGCCGCCGGAGCGAGGCCCGCCGTTTCCTTGTGGATGAGCAGGTGTTTCCCCAGACCCTGGAGGTGCTGCGCACCCGGGCCGAGCCCCTGGGGATCTTGATCGAGACCTTCGATCCAGCCAGGGCTTCTGCAACCAGCAGCAGCGCGGCCACGGCCGCTTCTGGCGATCAGTTCTTCGGCTCCGATGTCTTCGGGGTGCTGCTGCAACTGCCTGGCAGCCGTGGCCGCCTGCTCGATCCCAGCGCCGTGATCGCGGCGGCCCACCAGGTTGGCGCCATGGTCACCGTGGCGATCGATCCCCTGGCCCAGGTGTTGTTGGCCCCTGTGGGCGCCCTCGGTGCCGACATCGCCATCGGCAGCAGCCAGCGCTTCGGGGTGCCCCTGGGCTTCGGTGGACCCCACGCCGCCTTCTTCGCCACCACCGAGGCCCACAAGCGTCAGATCCCTGGCCGCCTGGTGGGTCGCTCGCTCGATGCCGAAGGCCGCCCGGCCCTGCGCCTGGCCCTGCAGACCCGCGAGCAGCACATCCGCCGCGACAAGGCCACCAGCAACATCTGCACCGCCCAGGTGCTGCTGGCGGTGATGGCCGGTTTTTATGCCGTGCACCACGGGCCTGAGGGGCTCAGCGCCATTGCCCGGCGGGTTTTGCGCCTGCGCGCTGCCCTGGCCCTGGGGCTCACCCGCCTCGGCTTCCAGCTCGAGCCCGGCCCCTCTTTCGGCACCCTCAGCGTGCTCACGGCCGAGGCCGCCGCGCTGTTGGAGCGGGCGGAGGTGGCCGGCTTCAACCTCCGGCCGCTCATGGCTCCAGGCGGGCCGCTGGAGGGGGTGGCCCTCAGCCTCGATGAGCGCAGCGATGCCGCCGAGCTCGACCAGTTGCTGGCGCTGTTCGCCGCGGGCGCCGCTTGCGCCGAGGTGCCCTCAACCGCCGCCCTGCTGGCCGAGTTGCCTGATGATCAGGAGCTGCTGGCGGGGTTGCCCCTGCGCGAGTGCCCCTGGTTGCGGCAGGAGGCCTTCCAGCGCTACCGCAGCGAATCTGAGCTGCTGCGTTACATCCAGCGCCTGGCTTCCCGCGATCTCTCCCTGGTTCACGGGATGATCCCGCTGGGGAGCTGCACGATGAAGCTCAACGCCGCCGCCGAGCTGGCTCCGGTGAGCTGGAGTGAGTTCGCCGACCTGCATCCCATGGCGCCGCCCTCCCAGGCCCGGGGGTATGCCCGTCTGATCGCTGATCTGGAGAGCTGGCTGGCGGCGATCACCGGTTTCGCCGGTGTGTCGCTGCAGCCCAATGCCGGCTCCCAGGGGGAATACGCGGGCCTGCTGGTGATCCGCGCCTGGCACCGCAGCCGTGGCGACGGTCACCGCGACATCTGCCTGATCCCCACCAGCGCCCATGGCACCAACCCGGCTAGCGCGGTGATGGCGGGTCTGCGGGTGGTGCCCGTGGCCTGTGACGCCAAGGGCAACATCGACCTGGAGGATCTGGAGGCCAAGGCCCAGACCCACGCCGCCTCCCTGGCGGGGGTGATGGTCACCTACCCCTCCACCCACGGGGTGTTCGAGCCCGGCATCCGCCGACTCTGCGACGTGATCCATCGCCATGGAGGTCAGGTGTATCTCGACGGGGCCAACCTCAACGCCCAGGTGGGCCTGGCCAAGCCGGGCCTCTACGGCGCCGATGTGTGCCACCTCAACCTGCACAAGACCTTCTGCATCCCTCACGGGGGCGGCGGTCCCGGGGTGGGGCCCATCGGGGTGGCCGCTCATCTGGTGCCGTTCCTGCCCGGTCAGGTCCAGGGCATCGGCGCGGTGGCGGCTGCTCGCTGGGGCAGCGCCGGCATCTTGCCGATCAGCTGGATGTACATCCGCATGATGGGTGGCGCCGGCCTGCGCAGGGCGAGCGCCGTGGCCCTGTTAGCGGCGAACGTGATCGCCGAGCGCCTGGAGCCCCATTACCCCGTGCTCTTCCGCGGACCGGGCGGGCGGGTGGCCCATGAGTGCATCCTCGATCTGCGTCCGCTCAAGCGCAGCGCCGGCCTGGAGGTGGATGATCTGGCCAAGCGCCTGATGGACTATGGCTTCCATGCCCCCACCGTGAGCTGGCCCGTGGCCGGCACCGTGATGGTGGAGCCCACGGAGAGCGAATCGCTCGCGGAGATCGATCGCTTCTGCGAGGCCCTGATCGCGATCCGAGCCGAAGCTGCGGCGATCGAGGCCGGCCAGGTGGACCCCCTCGACAACCCGCTCAAGCGTGCGCCCCACACCCTGGCGGCCGTCACCGCCGATGACTGGGGCCGTCCCTACAGCCGGCAGCAGGCTGCTTTCCCCGCCGGGGAGGGCCAGTACGCCACCAAGTTCTGGCCGGCGGTGGCCCGCATCGACAACGCCTACGGCGACAGGAATCTGGTCTGCACTTGCCCATCGGTGGAGGAGCTGGCGGCGGTGTCCCTGGGGTCGGTCCCGGAAGGGGTAGCCACGGCACCAGCCCTGGCTGGCCATGGGCGTTAAGATCCCGCCAAGTTGATCAATCCACAGGTTTTCTTTTGAATCCAGGGGTTGCTTCTTTTCAATGATCTGTGAGAAATGCGGCCGGTAGTTCCGGTTCCGCTGTCCCTTTCGATCCGCCCATAGGCCACGCCGACCCATCCATGAACGGCAACAACGACGACACTTCCGGTCCTGCGGCCATTCGTCGCCTGGTGAGGGCTGATGCCCAGGCGGCCAGCCAGCCGGGTTCGCCGTCCAAGCCGGGTCCGTCCCTGCCGGCCGTGTCCACCGCCCTCGTCCATTCCCATGACAGGGGAGAGATCTTCCGCGAAGAGGGCACCAATGTGTTGCGGGTTCCTTTCGGGGTGCGTCAGGCCAAGCGCCATCGCAGCGAGCGCCCGGAGCGCTGGGCCACCGTGGTGCTGACGTTCCAGGCTGCCGGCGGCCCCACCCCCACGCCGCCGCAGGCGGCCTGAGCCCCTCAGGGGGCTCTGCTCAGGCAGCCCGGGTGAGGCGCCAGTCGACCAGGGCCTTCACGTCCGCCAGAGAGCTGGCAGGGGTGCGGAACGGCAGCACCGGCATCGGGCTGCGCTCAGGCCGCACCAGCCAGGTGAGATCGGCCTGGGGCATCAGCACGAAGCCGCGGTAGCGAACGATCCAGCGCTTGGGTTCCAGGTCGGGGACCACGCGCAGGGCAGGGGCGTAGGGATCGTGGGTCGCCATGACCAGGCGCGCGATGGAACGTCGGAATCCATTGCAGGGGCAGGGCTGATCAGGCGCAGCATCACAGGCTGCCTTTCCGAAAAACGGTCATGATTTGTCATGAATTGCCGGTGGAGCGGTGGAGCCTTCAGAAGCGGGAGCCCGGTTGCTTCAGAAACGCCAGTTCCTCGGTGCTGGAGCTGCGCCCAAGGACTTCGTTGCGGTGGGGGAAGCGCCCGAAACGGGCGATCACATCCCGGTGGCGGCCGGCAAACGCTGTGGTTTCGGCATCACAGAAGCGCTCGAACAGCTTGAGCCCCTGCTCCTGGATCGCCAGGTCCTCGCTGTGCATCAGGGGCATCAGCCAGAACTGGCGCCGCTCGCGCTGGGGTTCGGCTTCGATCCAGCCCATGGCGAGGGCCCGCAGGCTCAGCTCCAGGGCCGCGGCATCCCCGGCGAAAGCCTCGGGCGTCCCGCGCCAGAGCTGTCTCGGCAGCTGGTCGAGCAGCAGCACCAGCGCCAGCGCTGAGTCCGGCTCTTCTGCCCACTGTTGCAACTGCCCGGCCACGGCCCGCTCGCAGAGCACCCCGAAGCGCTCGCGCACCTGCTGATCGAAGTCGGGATCCTTGCGGAACCACTGGACCGGCTGGCACTCCTCGAACCAGAAGTGCAGCAGATCGCCGGCGGCAGGATCGCTCATGCCAGCTCGAACAGCAACAGATCGGTGCCGGCAGCCCTGGCGGTGAGCTTCCCTGATCCCACGGCCAGGAAGCCGAGGCCATCACCGGTCCCCAGGCGCTGGGTCCCATCCGGACCGCTCAGATCCACGGCACCATCGATCAGCTGCAGCCAGGCCTGGCGCCCCGCCGCCAGAGGAAGCTCCAGTCTGACGCCTTCGCCGGGCTGGGCCCGCCACAGCCGCACCGGCCGGTGGATCGCCATGGCGCCCTGAGTCTGCTGGGGATCAAGCAGCAGGGTCCAGTCGTCGCCGAAGCTGAAGGCCTTCTGCTCATAGGCCGGCTTGATGCCGCGGCTGCTGGGCTCGATCCAGATCTGCAGCAGCCGGCAGGGGCTGCCCGATTCATTGATCTCGCTGTGGACCACCCCGGTGCCGGCGCTCATGCGCTGCACCTCCCCCACCCTCAGCACGGCGCCATGGCCCATCGAATCGCGGTGGCTGAGCTCCCCCTCCACCATCACCGTGATGATCTCCATGTCGCTGTGGGGATGCATCCCGAAACCACGGCCCGGGGCGATGGTGTCCTCGTTGATCACCCGCAGGGGGCCGTAGCCCATCCAGGCAGGGTCGTAGTGGTGGCCGAAGCTGAAGGTGTGCCAGCTCTCCAGCCAGTCGAGCCGGCCATGGAAGCGCTCGGCCGCCGGGCGCAGCAGGGTTTCGGTGCGTGGGGTGGTGGTCATGGCAGGGCGGGGTAGTCGGTGTACCCCGCGGGGCCCGGGGTGTAGAAGGTGGCGGGGTCGGGGCTGTTGAGCGGGGCCCCACACCGCAGGCGCTCGGGCAGATCGGGGTTGGCCAGGAAGGCCGTGCCGAAGGCCACCGCGTCGATGGCGCCGGCGGCGATGGCTGCTGTGGCCTCGCTGCCGTCGTACCCCATGTTGGCGATCAGGGTGCCGTTGAAGTGTTCACGCACCGGCGTGAGCAAATCCCCATGCTGCTGGCCGAGGAGATCGCCGCGCATCACATGGAGATACTCCAGACCGCAGCTATTGAGCCGCTCCGCCAGCCAGCGGGTGAGGCCGACCGGATCGGAATCGACCATGGCGTTGTAGCTGTTGAGCGGCGAGATCCGCAGTCCCACCAGCTCCGCTTCCTGGCGCACCGCCTCGATCACCTCGAGCACCAGGCGGGCCCGGTTCTCGATCGGACCGCCATAGGGGCCAGCGCGGCGGTTGCTCCCGTCGCGCAGGAATTCATCGAGCAGATAGCCGTTGGCGCCATGCACCTCCACACCGTCGAAACCGGCGGCGATGGCGTTGCGGGCAGCCTGGCGGAACCCTGCCACGATGGCGGGCAGCTCAGCGTCGGCCAGCTCCCGCGGCACCACGTAGGGCTTCTTGCCCTCTGGGGTGTGGATCTCATCGCCGCTGATGGCGATCGGGCTGGGGGCCACCGGCTGCCGGCCGCCGTTGAGGAGCGGGTGGCAGGCCCGTCCCCCGTGCCAGAGCTGCAGCACGATGCGGCCTCCCGCCGCGTGAACCGCGTCGGTGGTGAGCGTCCAGCCGTCGACCTGGGCTTGGGAATGGATGCCCGGCTCACGGATGAACGACGACTCCCCCTCCATCACCATCGTGGCCTCGGCGATGATCAGCCCAGCCGAAGCCCGCTGGGCGTAGTACTCCGCCATCAGCGGGCCGGGCACATGGCCCACCTCGGCCCGTGAACGGGTGAGGGGCGCCATCAGTACCCGGTTGGGCAGCTCCAGGGGGCCGAGCCGCAGGGGAGTGAACAGGTCGGCCATCGGGGGAACGTGAGGATGTCAGAGATGAGTGCGGCGCTCGGGAGCAGCCGGCGATCGAGTCAGGACAGGGATCAGGCCGCCAGCAGCTGAGGCTCGCGGTAGGGCTCGAAGCTGGCCTTGCGGACCCCGCAGATCGGGCATTCCCAGTCGTCGGGGATGGCCTCGAAGGGGGTGCCGGCGGCGATGCCGGAGTCGGGATCGCCGATGGCGGGGTCGTAGATCATCGAGCAGACCTTGCAGATCCAGAGGCCGGGCAGCGGCTCACTGGCCTCACCGGCCTTGCCCTCTCCCGTTAGAGACTTCAGGGCGATGCCGTAGCGGTCGGCATGGTGGTGCTCGATGGGGGTGAGGAAGCCGAAGTTGCTGGCGGCCTTGCGGAAGATTCCGGCGTGGTCCTTCGATTCGGCGATCTGCTCGTTGAACTCGGCTTCTGCCGTGGCATCGCGTTCGGAGCGGGCGGCGGCGGCGAACTCCGGATACATGGTGGTGTACTCGTAGGTTTCGCCTTCGATCGCCAGTTCCAGGCAGCGGGCGAGCACCGCCTGCTTCTGCTCGTCGCTGAGGGCGGCGGGATCTTCCACCACCAGCTCGGGATGGAGCAGGCGGAAATGGGCGAAGGCGTGCTCGGTCTCCTGGTTGGCGGTGTCGCGGAAGAGGCGGGCCAGCTCGGCGTTGCCCAGCTTCTTGGCCACATCGGCGAAGAAGAGGTATTTGCGGTTGGCCATGCTCTCGCCGCCGAAGGCGGCTTCGAGGTTGGCGCTGGTGACGGGGTTGGAGAGATCCATGGACACAGAGAAGCGGGTTGACCAGCCTCCCTAGATCATAGCACTAAGTCGGACTGAGTATGAGTTAGCGGGATCAGTAGTTGGCCCCGCTGCGCCGCTTGTGCACCGCTGTGGTGCCGGAGGGATCCAGCAGGGCGCCGTGGCTCACTTCGGCGTAGATCAGCCAGTGATCCCCGCACTCCATCCGCTGGCTCACCCGGGCCTCCAGCCAGGCCAGGGCCTCCGGCAACACAGGCTGGCCCCCTGGGCTGCTCTCCAGCTCCAGCCCCGCGAAGCGGTCGGCGCCGGGGGGAAAGGGCTGCAGGAACTGCTTCATCGGCCCGCTTTCCCGCCCGGCGGCCAGCACGTTGAGGGCGAACGCATCGCCCACATGCAGCAGGGCCTCAACGGCGCGGTCCCTGGCCACCGCCACCGTGAAGCCCGGCGGGCTGAAGCTGGCCTGGCTGACCCAGCTGGCCACCATTGCTCCCGCCAGGGCGTTCTCTCCCTCCCCCTTGCGTGTGGTCAGGACACAGAGGGAGCCCACCACGCGCCCAAGCGCCAGCACCGCCGGGTTGCTGCGGCTTTCGCTCAGGCCACCGGCGGCCACCCGCTTCTGGCGCTTCTGGCGCTGTTGAAGCTCTCGCCCCAGGGCCGTGCCGGTTTCCTCCAGCCGTTTGAGGGTGGCACCATCGGGGCTGAACTTCACCCGGATCGGCTCGAAGGCGAAGCGGAAGCCGCCGTCGCGCAGCTTGCTCTCGAGCAAATCGATGGCCTCGCCACTCCAGCCGAAGCTGCCGAACACGCCCACCGGCTTCTCGCGGTCGCCCTCCGCCAGCAGGGTGCCCAGGGCCGAGACGATCGGCGTGGGGGCATGGCCCCCGAGGGTGGGGGAGCCGATCATCAGCGCGTCGCAGCCCCGGATCGTCTGCAGCAGCTGCTCGGGAGGGGCGAATTCACAGTTCAGGCTCTCGACCCGGACCCCCGTGCGCGCCACCCCCTGGGCCAGGGCGTCAGCGATGGCGGCGGTGTTGCCGTAGGCGCTGGCATAGAGCAGGGCCACCGAGAGCTGGGCCTTCTCCTGGCTCTCGCCCCAGCGGCGGTAGTCGGCCAGCAGGCTGCGCCAGCTTTCGCTGATTGCCGGGCCATGGCCCGGCGCGATTGTGCGGATCGGCAGTTCATCGAGGCGGTCGACCACTGTTTCCACCTGGCGCGCCATCGGCGCCATCAGGCAGTCGTAGAAGTAGCGGCGATCCTCCTCCGTGCTGTCGCGGTTGGCCTCGGCCCAGCTCTCGCTGCAAAGGTGGGCGGCGAAGAACTTGCCGCTCATCAGAAGACCGGTGCGTTCCTAGAAAGCCACCAGGGCGTTGGGCCAGCGGGGGGTGCGGGTGGGAATCAGGCTGAGCCGGTACCCGTTCGCCAGCTCCCGGCTCACTTCCTGCTTGATCACATCGATCGGCGGCAGGGGCGGCAGCGGGGGCTCGTCGATCGCATCGGCGGCTGTGGGCCTGCGCTGGCTCCAAAGCTCATCGAGTAGCCTGGCGCCGGCGTTGGAGGCCACCAGCATCAGGGCCGGCCAGCGCAGCGCCAGCTCCCGCAGCAGCGTCACCCGGTTGGGGTTGAGGTGACCGACCACAACCTTCAGGGCCGCGTCGCTGGGCACCAGCTCACTGAGCTGCTCCAGGAACGGCTCCGAAAACGAGGCCCCCGGCGGATGCACCAGCACCGGGGGGATCGGGGCGCCACCTGTGCTGCTGCCGGCCTCGAACAGAAACGCATTGGCGGTGGTGCCCCGCTCCAGGCCGTATTCCACCTCGAAGCGCAGACGCTTGGGGCTGAGGCCCCGCAGGCAGATCAGTCCCGGCTCGATCGGCAGCAGGATGACGCGGCGGTCACGGGTCATGGGTGAGGGCGGGTGAGGGGACGGCTGGTATCGAGGGAGGGTTCGAGCAGGGCGAGGAAGCGGTCCTGCAGGGCAAGGACGGCAACGCTGGAGAGATGGTCCGTGTCCCTCAGCAAGGAGGACAGCGAGGCGTTGTCGCACTCGCCCGGACAGAGGATCGGGATGGGATCGACAAAGCGGATGCGCGGCGAGAGCCTGGATTTGAGAACGGCATTCATGGCACGGGCATGGCCGAGTTGTCGCACCACCTGCCGCTCACAGTTCCTCACCGCCTGCAGGCTGAACCATTCCTGAAAGCAGAGGTCGTAATCGGGATTGCGTGGGGTGGCACCGAGCAACACGGTCTGCAGGCCCCGATCTGAGGCTTTGGCGGCGAAGGCCTCGAGGGCCTCGAGATACTGGGAGGCCTTGGCCGGACCACGGTTGAGGGGCACACCTCTGGAGTCCACAAAGCTGTCGCGGGTGTCCTTGAGCTTGGAGCGATCTCCCAGATAGCTCAGCCAGTAGCCCACCACCACCACCACATCCCCGGCCCGGGCCTGGTCGAGAAGATAGGTTTGCGACAGCTGCAGGAAACGGTTGCAGTCGGGGTTGGTGGTGCCAAAGCGGGTGGCCGGGAATGGGCATCCGGGCCTGCCGAAGAGCGTGATCCCATAGAGGCCTGTGGCGAAGAGCCGGTCGGCCAGGGGCGATAAGGCCATGGCATGGCTGTCACCCACCACAAAGATGTGACGGGCCGCCGGCTGCGGTGGCTGGCCAGCGGCCGCAGCAGGGGGGAGGCCCGTGCAGCTTTCGGCATAGGCCGCAAAGGAGGCGGCACTGGCCAGCACGGTCGCGTCCTTGCTGTCGGAGGCACAATTCGGTGGATTGATCTCCGTGCCCCTCACCTGCAGGGGGCCGCCGTCGCGGATGCCATCCACCAGGGTGCGATCGCCCAGATAGGCCCTGCCGCTCAAGGGGCTGCTCAGGGCCCAGAGAGGAAGGGCGGTGAGCACGGCGCCGAGCAGGCCGAGGCCGAGGGTGATGCGCTGATCGATCGACCAGCGGGCCTGGCGCAGAGGGGTTTCGATGTAGCGCAGGGTGAGTGTGGCGAGCAGCAGGATCAGGGCGATCTGGATCGGAATCGTCCACCACTGAATGCCGATCGTTCTGCGGCTGATGGCCAGCACACTCCAGTGCCAGAGGTAGAGCGAATACGACAGGACGCCGAGCCGCACCAGCCAGGGCGTGGCCAGCCAGAGTTGAGGGCGACTGCCTGGCCGCAGCGTGGCGATCAGCAGCGTCGTCAGTAGCACAACCGAGATCGTTGCCACCACTTGAAACTCCCGAGGCAGCAGCGCCAACGGCAGCAGCAGGCCCAGGGCCGGCAGGGGCGAGAGCCGCCCGAAGAATCTCGCCCCTCTTGTGGAGCCCAGCAGCAGAACCAGCAGACCGCCAGCCCCCAGCTCCCAGAAGCGGGTCGGCATCAGGAAGTAGGCGGCGGAGGGATCCCGTTCACTCAGGGCGATGAAGGCCAGCAGGGACGCCCCGCTGAGCGTGGCGATGACCCAGATGAGCGACCTGGAGCTGCGCCGGTCAGCGACGAGGGAGCCGTAGAGCAGGATCACCAGCGGAAACAGCAGATAGAACTGCTCCTCCACCCCCAGCGACCAGGTGTGGGTGAAGGCGTTGAGCTCGGTGGATCGGGCGAAGTAATCCGTCGCCTGGCTCTGCAAATAGATGTTGGACACGCCGAACAGTGCCGTGATCCCGGTGGTTAGGGAGACGGCTGAATGGCGATCGAAGAGCGCGATGAACAGGCTGGTCACGGCGACGCAGACCAGCAGGGCCGGCAGCAGGCGCTTGATGCGGCGGCTGTAGAACTCCAGCAGAAAGCCGCTCGGCCGCGGCTGCGCCTCTGCCCGTGTCAACGACGCGGTGATGAAGAAGCCGGAGATGACAAAAAAGATGTCGACGCCGAGGTAGCCGCTGGGCAGGAGCCTCTGATCGAAGTGATTGATGATCACCGCGACGACCGCCAGCGCTCTCAGCCCATCGATCTCCGGCCGGTAGGTGCTGGAGCCGGCGGCGCTGTTGGCCATGGAGTGGGTGAGGAGCGGCTGCAGATTTGGCTCAGTAATGGTTGCCCACCTTGCGGTGGTGCACGGCGGTGGTGGCTTCACTGTCGGCCACGGTGCCCTCCTCCACCTCGGCGTAGATGATCCAGTGGTCGGGGCCCTCCATGCGCTGGACCACCCGGCAACCCAGGAAGGCCAGGGCATCCCCCAGCACCGGACCGCCCGCGGACACCCCATCAAGGGTGGAGACACCGGAGAAGCGATCGGCCCCGGGCGGGAAGCGCTTGAGGAAGTGCCGCAGCAGCTCCTGGTGGTTGTCCTCGCGCAGGACGTTGAGCACGAAGCGGTCGCCCACCTGCATCAGGGCCTCGATGGCCCGGTCCTTGGCCACGGCGATCGAGAGGCCCGGCGGTTCAAAGCTGGCCTGGCTCACCCAGCTGGCCACCATGGCGCTGCTGCGCTCCCCCTGGCGGGCGGTGACGATGTAAAGCCCGCCGCTGAGGCGCCCGAGGGCCTTGTCGAGGTCGCCATCGAGCGATTTCATCGCGGCGATCGTGCGGGCGCGGGTGAGCAGCTGGCCCAAGTCGGTGCCGGCCTCTTCGCAGCGCTGGTAGTCGTTGCCGTCGGGCACCTGGCGAATGCGCAGCGGCTCAAAGGCCTCTTTCTGTCCCACGCTGCGCAGCTGGGCGGCGACGCTGTCGATCGGCTGGTCGTTGCCGCCGTAGGCGTCGTAGACCGCCACCCATTGCTTGGGTTTGAGGGCCGCCAGCAGGGTGCCGATCGACTGCTGCAGCTCCGGATCGGCCTTGGCCGGCCAGGTGGGAACCACCACGGCGCTGGCCTCGCCCACCAGGGCCGCCAGTTCCTGGGCGTCGGTGGCGCGCAGATCCACCAGCTGCACCTGGGCCTCGGCCTTGCCGATGCCGCGGGCGATGGCCTGGCTGAGCCGGTCACAGAAGCCGTACTGGCTCACGTAGCAGACCGCGGCGTAGGTTTCGCCGGCGCTGCGCTGGCTGCTCCAGTCGCGGTAGTCGCCGGTCCAGAGGCCGAGGTGATCGCGCAGCAGCGGGCCATGGCCGGTGGCGATCATCCGGATCGGCGGCAGGGCATCCATGCGCTTGAGGGCTTGCAGCACGCTGCGGGCGTTGGGGCCCATCAGGCAGTCGTAATAGAAGCGGAAGTCGGGGGCAATGGCGCCGGGATCGACATCGAAGATGTCGTCGCCGCAGTAATGCAGACCGAAGGCATCGCAGGTGAAGAGGATGCCCGTGCCGTGATCGAAGGAGAAGATCGTGTCGGGCCAGTGCAGGTTGGGGGCGCTCAGAAACTCGAAACGGTGCTGCACCCCGCTGCTGGGATTGACGCCCAGATCGAGTTCCTCACCGCTCTTCACCGCCCGGCTGCGGAAGGGCCTGTGCACCTGATCGGCGAGAAATTGGATCGCCACTTTCGAGGCCACGATCTCGATCTCGGGATTGCGCTCCAGCAGGTGGCCGATCAGGCCGGAGTGGTCGGGCTCGGTGTGGGACACGATCAGGTGATCGATGGCCAGCGGATCGATCTGCTCCTCCAGCAGGGGCAGCCAGGTGTCGGCGAATTTGAGGTGACTGGTGTCGATCAGGGCGGTGCGCTCACCGCGCACCAGGAAGGCGTTGTAAGTGGTGCCGTTGCGCAGGCCGAACTCGATGTCGAAGCGGCTGCGGTCCCAGTCGAGCGAGCGGATGGTGGTGGTATCGGCTCCGATCTCTGCGGATTGGAGGGAGAGGCGGGGTGGTGCAGCGGTGGCGACGGTCATCGACGGCGTCTGCGAGGGCGTCGACTCTAGAAACACCATCGGAATTTCTTTGGCTGCAGTGGCGCCCAAGGCTGTCTGGGCCGATTCGGCCATCTGATGGCAGGCATAGGCAGGGCTTGGGCCACGGGCAGGCCCCAAGGCCAGCCGTCAAGGGAGCCCGCAGGCGCTGCGGCGGCTGATGATTCAGTGCTTCTCTCACTGAATCATCAGATAACCCAAGCTTATCTTTGGGATTTGCAACTCTTTGCGCCGCGCGCACCCAGCGCCTTCGCTTTGGAATTACCGTCTCTCAGACTTTATTGTTACCAAACATGGCTGCCCGTTGAGAGCGCTCGGTCGTTCCTGGTGATTCGGTTTGGCTCCGTCATCCAGATCCTCAGGTCATCAAGGCAAGACTCCCTTGAAACTCGTCTCGAGTTTTGTCGGCTGCCTTGAAACTGCTATCCCACTCCCTTCCCATTCGGCCCAGAACCCACGATCCTTTTCTGAAATCTATTCGCGATCTGGACTTTTCATCCGAACAGTCTCAGCTCATGAATGACGCGCAGCAGCCGCAGCCGTCAGCACTCGTTCTTGAACTGGTCGAAAGATCGTCGCAGCTATCGCCAGTACCCAGCGAGAGGTCTGTTTATCGCCCCTTCGGGCCTCTCATTTTCAGGCATCCGCAAAGGCTGGATTCCGTCTATCTGGCTACAGCCTTGACCCGAAGGCGTGCCCTCACTCCTGATCTCTCAGCGGCCTAAGTCATCAACACAACATGAGGATCTGACTTGTCTGAATTCATCACACTTTTCATCAAGCAGCTTCAGTCTCCAACACTTGGCTTCCTGATCGGAGGCATGGTCGTCGCCTCATTCGGCAGCCAGCTGGCCATACCAGATTCCATCTACCGGTTCATCACTTTCTTCCTGCTGCTGAAGATCGGATTGACCGGTGGCATCGCAATTCGCAATTCCAACCCCGCCGAGATTTTCCTCCCGGCACTCGCGGCTGTGGCGCTTGGCATCGTGATCGTGTTCATCGGTCGTTACACCCTGGGCAAACTGCCAGGTATCAACGTGCCTGACGCCGTTGCCACAGGTGGTCTGTTCGGCGCGGTGAGTGGCTCCACTCTGGCCGCTGTTCTGCCGCAGCTGGATACCGCCAAGATCCCCTATGAGGCCTGGACGGCGGCCCTCTATCCCTTCATGGACATCCCGGCCCTGGTGACGGCGATCGTTGTGGCCAGCGTCTACCTCAGCAAGAAGACCGGTAAGGCTGCCGAGAAAGTCGAGATCTGGTCGATCATCAAGGAAAGCGTGCAGAGCTCCGCCGTCACGTCGCTGCTTCTGGGTGTGGCCCTTGGCATTCTCACCAAGCCAGAGCCCGTCTATGAGAGCTTCTTCAATCCTCTGTTCCGCGGCTTCCTATCGATTCTGATGATCATCATGGGGATGGAGGCCGCCCAGCGCATGAATGAGCTGCGCAAGGTTGCCCAGTGGTTTGCCATCTATGCTTTCTTCGCACCCATCCTTCATGGTTTTCTGGCATTCGGTCTTGGCCTTGTCATTCACAAGATCACGGGCTTCAGCATCGGTGGCGCTGTCGTGCTGGCGGTGATCGCCGCGTCGAGCTCGGATATCTCCGGCCCGCCGACCCTTCGCGCTGGCATTCCCTCGGCGAATCCCTCCGCCTACATCGGCGCCTCCACGGCCATCGGCACTCCGGTGGCGATCGCCATCTGCATCCCTCTGTTCATTGGGATTGCTCAGATGATCGGTGGTTAAGCTTTTAAAATCAAAACCAATCGCAAGTTAAAATCATGAGTCAACAGGTCTGGAAGCTGGTGATCGTTGGGGAGGAAATCCTCTCCAAGAAACTCATCAAGCTCATAAAGGCGGCCGGCGCGACCGGTTACACCGTGAATGCAGCTGGAGGCGAAGGCAGCCGCAATGTGCGCTCCACGGGAGATCCAGTCGTCTCGCATACTCTCTCCAATGTGAAAATCGAGGTGCTCACAGGCACCCGCGAGCTGGCCGACAAGATCACCAACGAGATTGCAGCCAAGTTTTACGCGGACTACTCGATCATCACCTACATCTACCAGGTGGAAGCTCTGCGCGATCACAAGTTCTGATCTGATCAGAGTTGATCTGATCAGATTGGCGATAGGCATCTCGGCTGTGTGCTTGCGCATGGCCGAATTTTTTTGTTTCAGGTTGTCTTGAAGGCGACGGGCCCCGCATCGGCGGTGGTGATGTTCAGGGATTGCACAGCGGGCAGTGCTGTGGTTCCGCCTCGGCTAACCCATCGGGGCGGGGGCGTACCTCGCTGTGGGAGCAGCTGACGCAGCCGAAGCGCTCGGCGCGCGCCAGGGATGTGGGCCTGCTGCACCAGCCGCAGGGAAGGCCAGGCACCACCTCCACCCGCCCCCAGCCCGGAGCGCCGCAGGCAAGGCAGGGGGTGGAGATCCGTCTGGCCAGCCTGGCGGCCAGGGTGCGCAGGCAGGCCATGCGGGTGGGGTTGCGGTGGGCGCGCATGTCGGTCTCCAGCAGGGCCCGGCCATTGCTCGAGCCGGCGGCGGCTGCACCGATCGCCCCAGCCAGCTGCTGCTGATCCGCCAGATCCTTGAAGAGCAGATCCTGGGCGCCTGTGCAGGGTTGCTCGGGGCGCACGATCAGGCCATGGGCGGGGAAGCCCACCCGTTGCGGCCATCCCTCCAGCTCCGCCAGCGCAGTGGCGCTGCGGTGATCGAAATTGGTGCGCCTGGCGATCAGCCGCTCCCAGATCTCCAGGCTGCGCTCCTGATCCAGGAACACCATCAGCTCCAGGCCTGCCGCCAGGAAGGGCAGGCTGGGGTGGGCGCCGAAGCTGCCCTCACTGGCCAGGCCGAGCGGCAGGCCCAGCCTCTCCATGCCCAGTTGGGCCTTGCGGCGGCAGGCCTGCTCAGGGCCGCCCGTGCGTGGCACCCGTCCGTCGAAGCTGCCCAGCTGGTCTGTGTCCAGCCCAGCCGGGAGCTCCAGCTCCAGACCGAGCAGGGCGCCGAAGGGGCGAGCGAAGGCCCTCTCCTTGCCGTGCATGGTGGCCAGGGCGGCCCTGGCCCCGAAGTAACGCTCCATGACGGCTGGGGGATTCCAGGCGGAACCCAGGACAGATGGCGGAACAAATCTAAGTAAATGCCGGCCAATCCAGAGCCGGCAGCTGAAGCTGAACGCGATGGATTGGCTGGATTGATTGCCTGGGCTTATCGCAGGCATACGCAATCCTTCCGTATACCAAGGCCAAGTGGTCTTCTATTGCCATTAAGGTCTCTCGACCGCCGCAACGGTGACCCCATGCTCCACTCCTGAAGACCCTTAATTCGGCGCTCGGACTTTTGCCGCTACGTCCCAATCCGGTCGCCTGCTTCAAGCAAAACTTGATCTTCCATGGGGCGACAAGATGTGTCGTCTCCAACTTCCTTCTGCCCTCCTGACCATGCCGAATCGTCGCAAGTTTCTTTCTGTCTTCAGCGCCACCCTGGCCGGCACCCTGTTCCTGAATGCCTGCGGCAATCCTCCCGAGAAAGGTGGAGGCGCCGATGGCGGCACAGCATCCGCTCCGGTGGCCGATGCTGGCCTCGAAACCAAAACCATCACACTCGGCTATGTCCCGATCGTGGAGGCCGCCTCTCTGGTGGTGGGGGTTGAGAAGGGCTTCTTTGCCAAGCACGGCCTTGAGGTGAAGCTGGCCAAGCAGGCCAGTTGGCCCGCCGCTCGCGACAACGTGGTGATCGGTTCCGCAGGTGGCGGCATCGACGGCGGTCAGTGGCAGCTGCCGATGCCCCACCTGATCACCGAGGGCATCATCACCAACGGCAACAAGGTGCCGATGTATGTGCTGGCGCAGCTCATCAGCCAGGGCAACGGTATCGCTGTGTCCAACTCGCTGAAGAAGGCCAACCTGCGCGTCGACCTCACTCCGGCGGCCCCCACGATCCTGGGCTTTCCCAAGACCGAGGGCCGCAAGTTCCGCGCGGCTCACACCTACCCCAACGCCAACCAGGACCTCTGGATCCGCTACTGGCTTGGCGCCGGCGGCATCGATCCCGACAAGGACATCGAGCTGCTGACGGTGCCATCCACCGAAACCCTTCAGGGGATGCGCAACGGCACCATGGAAGCCTTCAGCACGGGAGATCCCTGGCCGTTCCGGATCGTCAGGGACGACATCGGCTACCTGGCGGCTCTGACCGCCGAGATGTGGCCGGTGCACCCCGAGGAGTTCCTGGCCGTTCGCGCCGACTGGGTGGACAAGCACCCCAAGGCTGCCGTGGCCCTGCTCAAGGGTCTGATGGAGTCCCAGCAGTGGGCCGACAAGGCTGAGAACAAGACGGCTTTGGCGCAGATGCTCAGCTCCCGGGCTTACTTTAATACCCCGGCCGCGGTGCTGGAGCCGGCGCTCAAGGCGGAGTACAAGCTCGGGGCTGATCTCAAGCCTTCCAATGATCCCAAGCTGGGCCCCCTCTACTGGAACAGCGATCGTGGGGTGATCTCCTATCCCTACAAGAGCTTGAGCCTCTGGTTCCTGGTGGAATCCCTGCGCTGGAAGTTTCACCCCGGCAAGCTCGACACGATTGAGCAGGCCAAGGCCCTGGTCGACAAGGTCAACCGTGAGGACCTCTGGCGTCAGGCGGCCACTGAGCTGGGTCTTCCTGCCGGTGACATCCCCAAAGGCTCCTCCCGCGGCAAGGAGACCTTCTTCGATGGCATCGTCTTCGATCCGGAGAACCCCCAGGCCTACCTCGACAGCCTGAAGATCAAGCGCTGATCGCCGCCCACCTCCCTCGGCGCTGGCTCCAGGGCCGGGGGTTTCTTTCGTCAGCAGGCGGCTTGCCGCCATCCCTCATCCCCTTCCTCTCGTTCTTCCCAGGACGACAGTTTCATGGTTTCCGTTCCCCAGCCAAGCGCAGGATCCAGCAAGAATCCCATCCGCTGGCTGATGCTCAACCGCAGCACCTGGCTCTATCCCCTTCTCGGGGTCGGTGGATTTCTGCTGGTCTGGCAGATCAGCGCCAGTTTGAATCTCACCCGTCTGCCGGGGCCCCTCAGCCTCTGGACCAACGAACGGACCAGGGAATTGCTCCTCTATTCCTTCTATGACCGGGGCGGCCTTGATAAGGGCCTCTTCTGGCAGACGATGGCCAGCCTGGGGCGTGTGGCCCAGGGCTATTTCCTCGCGGCTCTGGTGGGGATCAGCGCGGGTATCACGGTGGGCCTGAGCCCGGCCCTGAACCGGGCGTTTGATCCCCTTTTTCAGTTCCTGCGCATGGTGGCGCCGCTGGCCTGGGTTCCGATTGCCCTGGTGATTTTCCAGAAAAACCAGCCGGCGGCAATCTTCGTGATCTTCATTACCGCCATCTGGCCGATCCTGATCAACACCGCCGAGGGCGTGCGTCAGATCCCCCAGGACTATCGCAATGTGGCCCTGGTGCTGCAGATGTCGAAGGGTCGCTTTTTCACCAAGGTGCTGATCCCCTCGGCCTTGCCGTACATCTTCACCGGCCTGCGCATTTCGATCGGCCTGGCCTGGTTGGCGATCATCGCCGCCGAGATCGTCATGTCCGGCATCGTCGGCATCGGCTTCTTCATCTGGGATTCCTACCAGCAGAACTACCTCAGCGACATCATCCTGGCCGTGCTCTGGATCGGCGCCGTGGGTCTGCTGCTGGATCGCGCCATGGCCTGGCTGCAGAGCCGCCTCACCCCCGGCCAGTGATGGTCTCCCTTTCGACTGCTCACCCCACGCCCCGACGGAGATCTGAACGATGACCGCACTGGTTGATGTTCGCAACATCGAAAAAAGCTTTGCCCTTCGCGGCGGCGGCAGCTACCTCGCCCTCAAGGGAATCGATCTGGAGATCCGCAAGGGGGAATTCATCTCCCTGATCGGTCACTCCGGTTGCGGCAAGAGCACCCTGCTGAACATGATCGCCGGGCTCGATCTACCCAGCGAAGGCACGGTGCTGCTGGATGGCGAAGCCATCAAGCGCCCCGGTCCCGACAAGATGGTGGTGTTCCAGAACTACTCGCTGCTGCCCTGGCTCACGGTGCGGGAGAACATCGCCCTGGCGGTGGATGAGGTGATGGGCAAGATCGGCAGCAGTGAACGCGATGCCCTCGTGCAGGAGCACATCGACATGGTGGGCCTCGGTCCGGCGGCGGCCAAGCTGCCGCTGCAGCTCTCCGGTGGCATGCGCCAGCGGGTGGCGATCGCCCGGGCCCTGGCGATCCGCCCCAAGCTGTTGCTGCTCGATGAACCCTTCGGGGCGCTCGATGCGCTCACCCGGGGCAATCTGCAGGAGAAGCTGATGCAGATCTGCAACGAGCATGAGCTCACCGCGGTGATGGTGACCCACGACGTGGACGAGGCGGTGCTGCTCTCCGACCGCATCGTGATGCTCACCAACGGCCCCGGCTCCAACATCGGCGGCATTCTCGAGGTGGACATCCCCCGGCCAAGGGCCCGCCTGGATGTGGTGCATCACCCCAGCTACTACAGCCTGCGCTCGGAGATCATCTACTTCCTCAACCGCCAGAAGCGGGTGAAGCAGTGGCGCGCCCGGCCCCATGCCGTGGTGGCGCGCCATGGCCTTGAGAAGGTGAACCTGGATCTGGGTTTTCTGCCCCTGGCCGCCAGTGCCCCTCTGGCGGTGGCCGAAGCCCACGGGCTCTTTGCCAAGCACGGCCTCGATGAGGTGAGCCTGATCCGCGAAACCAGCTGGCGCGGCATCGTCGACGGGCTGGTGGACGGCACCCTCGACGCCTCGCTGATGCCGGCGGGAATGCCCACCTGGATGACGGCCGGCGGCCATGGCGGCACGCCCCTGCCGATCGTGACGCCGCTCACCCTGAGCCGTAACGGCAATGGCATCACCCTGGGCCGGCGCCTAGCGGAGCAGGGGGTGCACACGGTGGAGGACTACCGCGCCTATCTCAAGAGCCATGAGCGGGAGCCCCACACGATGGGGATCGTGCACGAAGCCTCGATGCACAACCTGCTGCTGCGCTACTGGCTGGCGGCCAACGGCATTGACCCCGACAAGGATGTGCACCTCCAGGCCCTGCCCCCGGCCCAGATGCTCGCCGACCTCAAGGACGGCAGCATCGACGGCTACTGCGTGGGCGCCCCCTGGCTCGACCGGGCCATCCGCGACGGCCACGGCATCGCGGTGGCGGGCGATCTGGCGATCTGGCCCGGCCATCCCGGCAAGGTGCTGGGGCTGCGCGAAGACTGGGCGATCGCCTACCCCAACACCAACATCGCCCTCACCAAGGCGCTGCTGGAGGCCTGTCGCTACTGCGCCGATCCGGCCCACTGGGCCGAGCTCAGCGAGCTGCTCAGCGACCGCCGCTACCTCGGCATCAAGCCGGAGATGATCCGCTTCAGCGAGGCCAGCGCCGACGTGGACCGGGGCGGACCGGAGAGCGAGGGGGCGGTGCCGCACCACCTGTTCTTCGGGGAGGGGCTGAACCGTCCCAGCCGCACCGAGCACCTCTGGATGATGACCCAGATGGCCCGCTGGGGTGAGATCCCTCTGCCGCGCAACTGGGTGGAGATCCTCGAGCGCGTCTGTCAGGTGGGGGTGTTCAGCACGGCGGCGCGGGAGCTGGGCCTCGATGCAATCAGCTATCAGCGCCAGGGCATCGAGCTCTTCGATGGCCTCCCCTTCAATGCCGAAGATCCGATCGGTTATCTCAACGCCCAGACGATCAAACGCGATTTCAGCATCGCCGAGATCCCGCTGACGCCACCCCGGCGCGGCTGAAGCACCACGGCAACGGGCCCCTGATGCCCCAGGCCCCGCTTGCTGCTTCCTGAGTTCTGTTCACACTTCCATTCCGTTCCGACTTCCTCAGCGAGATGCTCCATGTCGAACCTGATCCAGCCTGCCCCCAGGGGAGTGCCGGCCTCGGCGGCACCGCCGCCGCGCGAGGCCTTCCTGAGTATCGAGTACGTCAGCAAGGTGTATCCCACCGCCAATGGCCCCTATCCGGTGCTGGATGGCATCGACCTGGAGGTGAACCAGGGGGAGTTCATGTGCGTGATCGGCCACTCCGGCTGCGGCAAATCCACCCTGCTGAACATGGTCTCGGGCTTCGCCACCCCCAGCGATGGCCAGGTGATGCTGCATGGCAACCGGATCACCAAACCCGGCCCTGACCGGATGGTGGTGTTCCAGGGCTATGCCCTGCTGCCCTGGTTTACCGCCTACGAGAATGTGTACCTGGCGATTGATTCGGTGAAGCCGGATCTGCCGGCCCGTGAGAAGAAGGAGATCACCCGCGAGCACCTCGCCATGGTGGGCCTCACCGAAGCGGCCGAGAAAAAGATCCTGCAGCTCTCCGGTGGCATGAAGCAGCGGGTGGCGATCGCCCGGGCCCTGGCGATCCGTCCGGAGGTGCTGATCCTCGATGAACCTTTCGGGGCCCTCGATGCCATCACCAAGGAGGAGCTGCAGGAGGAACTGCTGACGATCTGGAACACCCAGAAGTGCACCGTGTTGATGATCACCCACGACATCGACGAGGCGCTGTTCCTGGCCGATCGGCTGGTGATGATGACCAATGGTCCGGCTGCCAAGATCGGCGAAATCATGGAGATCAACTTCCCGCGGCCGCGCAACCGCGAGGAGATCATGGAAGACCCGATCTACTACGACATGCGCAACCAGGCGCTGGATTTCCTTTACAGCCGCTTCGCCCACGACGACACGGAGTGAGCCAAAAAAAGCCCCGGCACTGGGGCCGGGGCATGAGTCCTCTTCTCTCGATCAACGCCTTTGCGTTCCGCTCAGTTCTCCAGTGCGATCAGCCCTCCACTTTGACCACAACGGTGCTGTGGGTCTGGGCCTTGGGGGCCGTGACGGTGAGCAGACCATCGCGGTAGCGGGCTTCGATGCCCTCCCGCTGCAGGCCGGCGGCAAAACGGAAGCTGCGGCTCCAGGTGCCATAGCGGAATTCGCTGTGGATGGGACCGCCTTCTTTGGCGTCGCCGTTGCCGCTGGTGGTCTGGGAGCGGCGCTCAGCGCTGATCAGCAAGGTGCGGTCGGTGGCCTTCACCTCGATCGAGTCCTTGTCGACACCGGGCAATTCCAGCACGACGACATAGGACTGATCGGTTTCATGCACTTCGGCGGCTGGTACACGCTCGGCCTGATTGACCTGTTGCTCCAGACGCTCGAGTAGATCGAAGGGGGAATGGCGCAGGGTCAGCATGGTGGTGTCCTTCTCAATTGAGAATCCGGGTGGTTCCGGATCACCCGTCCAGCCAATGTGGCCGATCCCAATGAGATCCAGGAGCGTGTAGACCGTCCATCCCAGTACGGTCTACACGCCTCAGCCGGTCTCTACACCAGAACTGGAGGGAGAACCGACAGGGGCACCTGCGGCAGCCACCACCAGCTGGAGAAGGCAGCGGCCTGACCGCGGTCTTGGCCGTGGCTGTCGCGCAGGGTCCAGAGGCGGGCGCCATGGATCACGAAGCGGCGGCCGTGGCTGTCGATGCGGATGCCGGTGTAGCCGCTGATCGCCTCCTGGGCCCGGGCGCTGGCCAGCAGGCGGTCGCGGCCGGAGCGCTCGATGGGCTCGGCCGTGAGCCGGGAGGGCATACCGATCATCTCGGCCCAGGGGCGCCGCCAGAGCGCCAGGGCTGAACTGTTGGCGTAGATCAGACGGGGGTCGTGATCAGGCCGATCTGCGTTGCCGTCGTGGGCGAGCACCACAGTGGCTGCCGCGAACAGCTCCTGAGCCCGCCGACGGTCTTCACCAGGTGTTGGCGTTGGCGGGGCCGGGCTGGCGGAGGCGATCAGGGGCCGGCCGAAGGCCCGCTGGTGCGAGGTCAGCAGCCAGGTGGCCCGCTCCATGCCTGCGGGGCTGAGCCAGGGTGCCTCACCGGGGAGTGAGCCGGCCTCAGGCACCGACATCGCTGCTGGCGCCACCCATGGCCTGGGCGAGGGCCTGTTGGCTCACCCGGCTGGCCTGGGCCTTCAGCAGGCCCAGGAAGTGGCGGTTGGCCTCGGGGAAGAGGGGTTCGTGGGCCAGGGGCAGCTCACCGGCCTCATCGAGCCCGCTCTCCCCCTCCATCGCTGGCGTGATCACCACCAGATCCGGATCCAGAGCTGAGGCGTACGACCACCAGCGGCTCGGGTCGATCACGGCTGGGTGCACCGGGTGCGGCACATGGACGGCGGCCCGGCGCTTGCCGCCTCCGGCTGCAGCCAGCTGTTTCCGTCGGCGCTTGGCCAGGTCGGAGAGCAACTGGGTCCTGGAGCGGCCGCGCAGCTGGAAGAGCACGAAGGGATCTTCGCTGAAGCGATCGCCCATCAGGTAGTAGACGGCGCTGACGTGCTTGCAGGGATTGGCCTTGTCGGGGCAGCTGCACTCGCTGCGCACCTCCTGCAGCTTGAAGGGAAAGAGGCGGCGACCGCTGGCGGCAAAGGCGCGCTCGATGTCCTGGGGCATGACGCCGGCCAGCAGCTGGGCCGACCAGCGGGCCTTCTGGCCGAGGGCCTCGAGCACGTAGCCCCAGTCGTCGTCGCTGAGCACATCCAGCCAGAGCTTCACCTTGTAGGGCTCCTCTTCGGTGCCCTGCACGCGGGCATGCACGCGGCGCCCTTCAAAGCGGATCGAGAGCACGTTGCCCTCGCGCACATAGGACCAGGCGCGCTCCAGCCGTTTCTTGTAGCGGTAGGAGTTGATCAGCTCCATCCACTGCTCCACCCACCAGGGCTGCTGCCCCAGGCCCTGCTGGCCCAGCTGGGTGGTGATGGGACTGCCGCCGAAGGCGGTGCCGGTGCCGGAGAGGGTCATGGAGAAAGTATGCCGAGCGGCTGGGGCAGCGGCCGCTGCTGGCCTGTGCTCGCCAGGCTGGAGGGGATCTGGGAGCTGAGCATGGCCCGTGTCGCCGAGCGTCTGGCCGCCAATGTGGATGGCCCCTTTTATGTGGATGCCAGCTGCATCGACTGCGGCACCTGCTGGCAGTTCGATCCGGCCCACTTCGCTCCCACCGGCCGTACCTCTCACGTACGGGCCCAGCCAGCCGGGGAGGAGGAGACCCGGGCGGCCCTGCTGGCGCTGCAGGCCTGTCCGGTGGCCGCGATCGGCACCACCCGGGAGCTGCTGGCCCAGACGCCCGCCGATGGCTTCCCGGCCCTGGTGACCAGCGTGCCGCGGGGGGAGGTGCACTACTGCGGCTGGGCGTCGCGTAAGAGCTTCGGGGCCAGCAGCTGGCTGATCACGCGACGGCGAGCCGATGGCAGCGCCGACAACGTACTGATCGATTCCCCGCGCTGGAGCGCTCCCCTGGCTCGCCGGATCGAGGCCCTTGGCGGCGTGGGCCGGATCCTGCTCAGCCACCGCGACGACGTGGCCGACCACCAGGCCTGGGCCCAGCGGTTCGGTGCTGAGCGCTGGATCCACAGCGCCGATGCGGCGGCCGCCCCTCAGGCGGAGCACCGCTTCGAGGGCACGGAGCGGCTGCGGCTCGATGATGACCTGCTGGTGATTCCGGTGCCGGGACACACAGCCGGCTGCGTGGCGGTGCTGTTCGCCGATCAGGTGCTGTTCAGCGGCGACCATCTCTGGTGGGGGGTGGATCCGCCGGGGGTGGTGGCCTCCCGCAGGGTCTGCTGGTGGAACTGGGACGAGCAACGGCGATCGGTGGAGCGGTTGCTGGATCTGGACGTGCGCTGGCTGCTTCCCGGCCATGGCCGCTGGCATGCCTTCGCTCCAGGCGAATGGCGCCGGCAACTGGAAGCCACGCTGGCGCGGGTGCGAGAGGGACAGGGCGGGGAACTCTGAAAGTGGATCTGCGTTGAACGCATGGCTCAGGCTTCAGGCCCACGGCTGATGGATCGATTCCGGGAGGAGATGCAGGTGAGGCATTACGCCCGGCGCACGATCATCAGCTACGCCCAGTGGGTGAAACGCTTTCTGCGCTTCCACGGCATGAGGCATCCGAGGGGGATGGGCCAAGAGGAGATCAATGCCTTCCTGTCGCATCTGGCCACGGAGGGGCAGGTGAGTGCTTCCACGCAGAACCAGGCACTGTCGGCCTTGCTGTTTCTCTACCGGACGGTGCTGGGCGGAGATGTGGGGAACCTGGAGGGAGTGGTTCGCGCCCGGCAGGGCAAGCGATTGCCGGTGGTGCTCACGGTGGCTGAGGTGAAGGCGGTGCTGAGTCAGCTCGAAGGTGTCGAGCAGCTCGTGGCGCAGCTGCTGTACGGCAGTGGCCTTCGGCTGATGGAAGCCCTGCGGCTACGGATCAAGGATGTGGACTGCCAGACCCGGCAGCTGACCGTTCGCAGCGGTAAGGGTGACAAGGACCGGGTCACCGTGTTTCCAGCCAGTCTGGTGGAGCCTATGCAGGCCCATCTGCTGGACGTCCAGGAGATACACCGGGCGGATCTGGCGGTCGGGTGGGGACGGGTGATGTTGCCCATGGCACTGGGACGCAAGTATCCGACCGCTGCTTCAGAGTGGGCCTGGCAATGGGTGTTTCCGCAGGCTCACCGCTGGCGTGATCAGAAGGAACGAACCGAAGGCAGGCACCACATCGACCCATCCCTGATCCAGAAGGCCGTGAAACGAGCAATCCTGAAAGCAGGACTCAACAAGCAGGCCAGTTGTCACACTTTTCGGCATTCGTTTGCCACCCACCTGCTGGAGCGTGGTCACGACATTCGAACCATTCAGGAGTTACTGGGTCACAGTGACGTGAAGACGACGATGATCTATACGCATGTGCTGAATCGCGGCCCCTGTGGCGTGATGAGTCCAGCAGACCTTTTGTAGCGAAGCAAACATTTGGTTAGCGGACCCGCCTAAGTTCCCGTGAGGGATGGGCCAATGCCAGAAAAGCCCCTATGGTGGAAGCGATTTCAGCCATCGGCCTGGGAGTCTAAGGGTTCTTATACGGCCACAGGGACTGGGCAAGGGGTGGATACCGGACCCACCGAAATACTGTTAGAAGGATTCAGGAGTAGCTTGACCGCCTGCCGTCTTGACGTCTTGACGACCTAGCGTCAAAGCACTAAGCTGCTGGCATGGACGAGACAAAGCGAGCAACCATCTACTTCGATGCGGACGTACATCGTGCGTTGCGATTGAGGGCTGCTGCATGTAGCCGCTCAATATCGGATATGGTCAATGAAGCTGTGCGCTTGAGCTTGGCCGAAGATGCTGATGATTTACGTGACGCTGATCTAAGGCAAGCCGAGCCGAGCACAAGCTTCGAGGAGTGCTTGGCAACCCTAAGAGATAGTGGCCGCATATAATCTCTCGATTAAGAGATCAGCCTCCAAGGAACTCCAGGCCGTATCGGACAAGGAGACGCTAACTCGATTGATTGAGAAGATTAAATCACTTGCTACCGAGCCGCGCCCACAAGGGGCTGAAAAGCTTGCCGGAAGATCCAACCTCTATCGAGTGCGACAGGGACATTATCGGGTGATCTACTCTGTAGATGATCAGGAACGAGTTGTTGACGTTGTCAAAGTCGGGCACAGAAGAGATGTCTATCGATAGCCTACCTTCTAACATCAAGATACAGAAGGCGGGAGCCGAGGATGATGCCTATGCCAAAGTCACTCCCCGCTTCTGATCTTGGCGTTCGGAAGTGGCTCGGTACTGATCCTTACCGGCGCTTGGCTGGCTTCCTCCACAACAGGCCGGCGATTCCGGTCCCAATACCGGCTCCGCCCAGGAGATAGCCGATTGGAATCAGGGCGAAAGCCTCCCTGAGCGTGCCATCGGCCTCTACCCGCGCCCCGATCAGTCGGTAGGCCACGGCGCAGACCACCGCGCCGGTGAGCAGCAGCAGCGCGAGGCGGATGAGCGGGCGTTTCATGGCCGCAGCTGCTCCAGCAGGGTCTGGGTGAGCGCCAGCTCACAGCGCGTCGTGAAGATGCCGTAGCCGGTGCCCTGGAAGCTCACCGACTTGGCGTAGGCGCACACCCTGCGGCGTTCGGCGCGGAAAGCACGCGCCTGCTCGTTTGGGTCGGCACTCGTCTTGTAGAAGCCGGTGAGGTTGTCGCGCCAGAGCGTCTGGAAGGTTTCGCTGGGCACCTGCCTGGCCTCGCTGGCCACCCGGGCCAGGGCCTTCTCCAGCTCCCGGTCCATGGCCTGGAGGGCTTGCATCACGCAGCGGGTTTCAGCCACGGTGCTTTCTGATGGGGTGCAGACCTCCGCTGCTGGTGCCGGCAGCGGCAGCAGCAGCGGCACCAGGGAGGCGGCCAGCAGCAGGTGGAGACAGGTGCGCACCGTGGGCCTTTTCTCCAGACGGATTTTCCCCGGACAGATTGTCATGCTGGATGCTGCTCTTCCGAGTCGCCGCCTCTCCTCGCCATGACCAGATTGCTCTCCCGCCATCTCCCCCTGCTGCTCACGGCCATCGCCGGCTGCCTTGTCAGCCACCCGGCTGCCGCATGGGCATCCCCGGCCGGCAGCAACCTGGCGGTGCTGCTTCAGGCAGCGGGCGGCCAGCCCCTGGGCCTCTACGACGGTGTGCGCTTCGTGCGGATCAACGCCACCGACGGCACCCGCATCACCGTCACGATCAACTGCGAGCAGGAGCTCTGGCGGGTGGCCCGCATTGAGCCCAGAACCGGCCGAGCGGACTTCCGCGACGATCTCTTCCAGAGTGCTGCCGGCATCGGCCGCAGCCGCTGGTGCACCACCCCCGTGCGCACGATGGAGTGAGTCTGGGCTCACTCCTCCAGCAGCTGCACCTGGTACACGGCCACATTGCTGTGGGCAAGCGAGCGCACGATCTCAGGCACCATCTGCATCGGGGTGCAGAGCGTCAGCGAGCGGCGCCTGCCGGCGGCCATATCCGCCAGGTGCTGGGGATCGATGCTGGTGGAGCGCTGCTGCGCTGCAGCCTCAAACACCTCCACCGCTGGGCTCTTCCCGGAACCCAGCACAAACAGCACCCGCCGGGGCGTCTCGCTGTAGTCGCGGCTGAGGGCCTCCAGGGCAGGGATGTCCGGGTGTGTCATGGCCTGCTGGTGGTGGGGGATTGCTACACCCACCTGGATAATCGATTGGCTTTCCTTTGCTCACGCATGCTCCACCGCTGCTTCCTCGCCATCGCTGCTGTCAGCGCAAGTGTCATCGCCGGGGCCTCCCTGGTGCGTCCTGCCACGGCCGCCCAGGCGCTGGACTGCTGGATGAACGACAGCAAGCAGACCTGTCAGGTGAAGCCCTGGGGCAACGGGGGATTTGAGATCAGCTTCAGCGGCAGTGCCATCTATCGCTTCGTGCCGGCCGGTCCCCCCACCACCGACAACCGCCGCATGCGTGATGAGCAGGGCCGCATCTGGCTGATGAGCGGCCACCACAGCTTCACGCTCAGCGAGCAGAACGGCGATGGCAACCGAATCGCCGTCTCCAACGTCAAGAGTCGGCCCGCAGCGGCCGTGGATCACCAGGCCCACAGCAAGGTGAAACTCAGCGGCCATGGTCAGCCCACGGTGACCCTGTACGCCAAGCCCAACTACGGCGCCGCGATCGCGGGGATGGGGGTGTCGGGGGAAACGCTCGACAAGCTGGCGTGCACCTCAAACAGCCAGGGCACCTGGTGCCGGGTGGGCTACCCAGGCCAGAGCGGCCGGGTGCTGTGGGTGAACCGGGACTCGCTGATCTTCCTGGGGGACGGGGAGTAAGTCATCGCCCCTGCATTTGCTTGCCCTGGCCGGGTTCTCTGCCCTGGCCTTTGCAGCTGCCCATGCGATCGGGATGGAGAAGCGCATCACCCAGCACAACGGCCGCTCCCGGCCGTCCCGTCAAAAAGCCCCGCTTCATGCCCGCCGAGGGGGCCCTTGCGCTGGCGCGCAAGCTGGCCGCCAGCGCGAGCAATCAAAATGTGTATGGCATGCCTACGCTCTACACATCAGGGAGGCCGGCCATGCGCACGAACATCGTCATCGACGACCAGCTGATGCGCGATGCGATGCAGGCCAGTGGCGCCCGCACCAAGAGGGAAGCCGTCGAGATCGGCCTGCGCACCCTCGTGAGGCTGGAACAGCAGAAGCGCATCAGGGCCTTCCGAGGCCGGCTGTCCTGGGAGGGCAACCTGGAGAGCCTCCGCCAGGACCAGTCCCCTGCAGAGGCCGAGTCAGCGTGATCGTTGTCGATTCATCGGTCTGGATCGACTTCTTCAATGGCGTCAGCACCCCCGAGGTGGAGCGCCTGGATGGCCTGCTGGGCAGCACGCCGGTGGCGATCGGTGATCTGATCCTGGTGGAGGTGCTGCAGGGCTTCCGCCACGACCGAGATGTCGCCACAGCCCGCCAGTTGTTTCGCGCCATCCCCATGCTGGCGATGCTCGGGCCCCAGAACGCCTACAAGGCGGCGGAGAACTACCGCAGCCTGCGCAGTCGGGGCATCACGGTGCGCAAAACGATCGACGGAATCATCGCCACCGCCTGCATCGAGGCGACTGTGCCGCTGCTGTTCAGCGATCGCGACTTCCAGCCCTACGTGGATCACCTGGGCCTGGAAGCGGCTTGAGCCACCATCGAGGGATCAGCCGCGGGGACTCCGGCCGCTGGTCACGAAGCCGGCCCGGTAGAGCTCACTGGTGCCGCCGCCAGGGCATAGTCGCCCCCCATTGCCCCGCGCTTCCACCGTGGCTCTGCATCACGCTGCGAGGCTGCTGTCTTCATCGATCTGGGAGAGCCGATCCCTGGTCAGCCTGCTCTTCCAAAGCCGCGAGTGGGGCTTCCCCGTAAGCAGGCGATCGAGCAGTGGCAGAAGCTCCTCGATGCGGGATGGTTCAGGATTGGGGTCCAGTTCACAGGGCTCATGGATTGGGGCTGAGCGGCCAGAATCGTGCCGATCGGCCGCAGCAGCGCCTACAAATAGGCTTCGAATGATGCAGTGAACCTGATTCAGCCGACGCTGGAGGCCTGGGACGACTGCCGGAACTGCTCAAACAACAAGCACGGCAACCAATGATCCGCACCACAATCACCGCTCTGGCCATCGCCACCAGCGCTATCGCCACCCCTGCCCTGGCCGACTCCGCCAAGGCGTATTGCGAGATGGTTCGCACCAACGGCGAAATGCTCAAAGGAAGCTGTACCTGGTCCCAGATGCAGGGAAACGTCTACATCGATCATTTCAATCATTACGCGTTTGCCTTCCCTGCCGCCGAGGAGGGCAAGACCTACGAACGCACCAACCGTGAAGGTGCTGGCCCCTCCTTCAAGCGCCCCGGCTACGTGCTCAACGTGTACTGGGAGAAGCCGGTCCGCGAGCCTGGGGGAATCTGATGCCGGCTCACTCCACAGGGGACCTGAACAGCGGCTGCGGGCCTGGCCGTTCACGGGTCGCCAGGATTGAATTCCCTAAGGAGACTCTGGAGAACCCCACCACCCTGCGCGAGAATGGCCTTGTGATCCCAACCGTTTACAGGCTTCATGGGCGTCAAGCAGTTCGGTTTTGGTGATTACGAGCAGTCCACAGCCAAAAAGCGGACCCGGCGCGAGCGCTTTCTGGCTGAGATGGAGGCGGTTGTTCCATGGAGTGCACTGATCGATCTGATCGAGCCCCACTACCCCAAGATCAGCAAAAAGGGAGCCCGGCATCCGTATCCTTTGGCCACGATGCTGCGAATCCATTTGCTGCAGCAGTGGTATGACCTCAGCGATCCAGCGATGGAGGATGCGCTGATTGAGGTGCCGACGATGCGTCGGTTCGCGGGGATCGACTTGATCAGCGACAGAATCCCAGATGAGACCACGATCCTGATGTTCCGCCACTTGCTGGAGAAGCACAACCTGGGAGAGCAGATCTTTGAGACGGTGAAGGCCCACCTCAAGGCCAACGCCATGGCCATGAAGCAAGGCACGATCATCGATGCCACCTTGATCGCGGCTCCCAGTTCCACCAAGAACAAGAAGGGGGAAAGGGATCCGGAGATGCACCAGACCAAAAAGGGCAACCAGTGGTATTTTGGGTTGAAGGTTCACATCGGCGTGGACAAGGACACAGGCCTGATCCACGCAGTGGAAACCAACGCTGCCAATGTGCATGACCTCACCCCAGCAGCCGAACTCCTGCACGGTGAGGAGACGGTGGTCTACGCGGATGCCGGCTACCAGGGGATCGAGAACCTTCCAGAGATGGAAGGCAAGGGCATCGGCTTCCGCGTTGCCATGCGCCCAGGGAAGCGGCGTGCTCTGCCCGATACTCCGGAGGGACGACTGGATGATCTGATCGAGACCGCCAAAGCACACATCCGCGCGAAGGTCGAGCACCCGTTCCGCGTGATTAAGCGTCAGTTCGGATTTCAGAATACCCGGCTGCGGGGCATGATCAAAAACCGCTGCAAGGTGAACGTCCTGGCAGCCCTTGCAAACCTATTCATGGTGCGTCATCAGTTGCTATGCAGGACATGATCGGGGGAATGGTGTGCCCATTGGGGGCAAAATAGCCCTCAATGGAAGCGGCCAGTCCCCAATCATGGTGAGATCAGGCTCATTCCAGCCTGATCCGCGCCGAAGTAGTCCAAGCCGAACAATTGGCGGACCGCGACTGGCTTTGCGGAAGTATTTCCCAGAGCTTCCCTAAAGGCAACGAGCCCATTGCCTGCGACAACGTCATCCCCTGATCTCGCCATCACAGCCGCATATGCCTGAGCGGCCTTGATGCCCCGATCAGTTGTCACCCACGGCAACTGATTTCATGGCTGTTTGTCATTTATCCAGGCCATCCCCGACCCCAGTCGTTCTCTTGTGATCGCGGCAGGTGGCGGCCGTGATCTGGCCTGGTCCATCACATGCACCCTTAACTTCTGATCCCGACCGCCGGATCCTGATACTGGGCCCATGACTGACAGGCCAACTTGAACACCTTAATGCCTGCCAAGCTTACCCAATTCACTGTCAAGCAGGCTCACCATCTTATGAGCAGCTCCGGTTACGGCTTGCTCAGTTGTACGGGCCAGGTCGCTCACGGCTGTCGGCTCGCGTCCCGCAAGCCGCGCCTCAAGCAAGCATCGCTTGTCAATTGTGCCTGTCTTCGATGTGCTGTCCTCGTCGCTGAGGTGCACTTCCAGCCTGGTGATGTGATCAGCGAAGCGCGCTAGAACTTGATGAAGAGTGTCTTCGACATTCTGAGCCAGAGCCTCATGCCCTGAGATATTCTTGTCTGTGTTCACTTGGATCTGCATGACGGCTGTCTCCAGCGATAGTGGGCGCTGTGGGCCCATCTCACAATTAGCTAGATCCAGACAAGATGCCAGCCATGGCTTCACATCCCGTACAAGACGCTGCCTTGAATACCAGGACATCCTGAAGAAACGGGCCACCCAGCGGTCATGGGGCTGGAGAGCCAGGAGTCGAATCGGCTTTAGGGACGGGTTCGAGCACGGTGAACGGCTTCCCCTTCACCCCCGCATAAACCCCCACGATCTCGGCGGGTTCCGTGCCGTTGTTGCTGCCGTAGTGGGGCTGATTCACCATCTCGATCAGCCCGTCCCCCGCCCTCAGCTGCAGGCTGGGACCCGCCTCGCTGATCACCAGCAGCTGCCCGCGGATCAGCATGCCGGCGTTAATGACTGGGTGGATGTGCATGGGCAGCTTCATCCCCGGAGGAATCGTGATGTGCAGCACGGTGACTTCCGGCTCGCCTCTGGGATAAGGGGGCAGCGGTGTGCCGTTCCATGCCTCACCGGAGCGGACCAGCGTCTGCACCTTGACCCCTGCCGGCTCCTGATCCGCCAGTGCCCGCGGGCCTGCCAGCAGTAGGCCGCCGCCGAGCAGGAGCAGGGCCAGCCAGCGCTGACGAGTCTTGAGGCTTATCGCGGGACAGAAGACGGACATAGGACGCATGCGATCGAGGGGAAGTCTGGGGAGGGGTCGGCGCAGGTGCATACCCGTGTTAGCCGGGGAGCGGCCAGGGCCTATTAAAAGTCTGGCCCAGTAGCCCTGGCTGATCCTGTCAGCATGGGATTCGGTCCACGGGAATGGTCCTTTTCCCATGCCCGTCTCTTCCGATCC
>NZ_JAGQBY010000049.1:0-17959 GCF_024345875.1 Synechococcus sp. EJ6-Ellesmere | reverse complement strand
GCGATGCGGTGGTGGTAGGGATCGAAGAGCGCGCTCCGCCGTTGCTCACGCTCGGCAGAGGAGAGCGCATCGTTGGCCGGGATCCGTGTGTGCTCGCTGAGGCTCACGATCGAGTCCGGCGCCCAGGGCGGACGGTTCACGTCGATCACCAGCCGCGAGTAGTTGTGCAGGATCAGGAAGGCATCCAGCCGGGCCGCCAGGCGCTCGCCCAGCCCTGCCACCCCCAGATCCCAGGCCACATGGGTGTCGAGCACCATCTCGTTGAGCTGAAGCCCGGCCAGGCGGCCGGGGATGGCACGGCCGGCGTGGTCGGCGGTGAGCAGCACGGAGGAGCGGCCGCCGGAGCCGACGATGCGGAACACGTCCGGATCGCCGGCTCCCAGCAAGGCATCCGGAAGCGGCATGGCAGTCAGTAGGGGGGCGTGACGTCGAACGGATCAGAGGCAGGCCCAACGGCAGCGGCGATCACCGGGATCTGCTCAGAACTTACGGAGTTCCCGGCGGATCTTGAGGGGGTGATGGCCGGCCTGCTGCAGGTTGAAGATCACGATCGCCCCGGCGGCCAGGAACAGGGTGATGACGGCCACCACCCCCCAGGAGATCTGGTGGCGCCGTCCTGACGGCCTCTGGAACCTTCCCATCGACGTTCCTCAGTCACTGATCCCGGTCCTGATCGATGGAGAGGGGTGAACGATGCCCAGCATCGCTCCAGCCGGCTCGCAGCTGGTGGTGACGTTGCGCCTGCCGGCCATCCTCGTGGCATCGGGTGATTCTGCGCGAACCTCACGGGGGGAACCCCAGCGCCAGGGATGAACTCCTCGTCAACCTCGGAAGCGCCGCCTGACACGGGGCACCGGAGGGCATGAGGAGATGTGAACCCACGCCAGAGCGCCAGAGGGTCGTCCCTACGTTCTGAAGGGGCCCTTGAGGCCCATGGTTCACTGCATCCCGGTCGGCCTCCCATGCGCCCGAATGTGGCCCCCCGCGAAGCGGCCCGCCTGGCGGCGCTGCAGGGCTACCGCATCCTCGATACGGAGGCGGAGCAGTCTTACGACGACATCACCTTGCTGGCCTCTCAGCTCTGCGATGTGCCGATCGCCCTGATCAGCCTCGTGGATGCCGAGCGTCAGTGGTTCAAATCCAGGGTGGGCGTCGATGTGCGGGAAACGAGCCGGGATGTGTCCTTCTGTGCCCATGCGATTCTCGGCGAGGAGACGCTCGTGGTCCGCGATGCCCGCGAAGACGAACGCTTCCGGGACAACCCCCTGGTCTGCAGCGAGCCCCACATCGTCTTTTACACGGGGGTTCCTCTGTCGACACCGGAAGGCGCCCGGATCGGCACCCTCTGCGTGATCGATCGCCGTCCCCGTGACCTCAACGACGTGCAACGTCGCTCCCTCGAAGCGCTGGCCCGGCAGGTGGTGCTTCAGATGGAACTGAAACGGGTGTCCGATCAGCTCGCCGGCGCCCTCGAGCGCATCAATGTGATGGAGGAGCTGATCCCGATCTGCTCGTACTGCAAGGGCATCCGAAACGACGAGGGCTTCTGGGGAACCGTGGAAGCATTCATCAAGAGCCACGACAATGTGGAGTTCTCCCACGGGGTGTGCGAGGCGTGCATGGCGGAGCACTTCCCGGAAGTGCCGCCGCTGACGTGAGCCTCTCCGGCAGAAGACTGGCGCCGCAGGGTGCTGGCCGATCACAGCTCCTACTCCTCCTGGCGCTCCGCCTCGGGCAACGGCGGCAGCGCCGGTGGAGGCAGCACCTCCAACTCAGGCGGATTGGGAGCGGTTTCCGGGCCGATCAGGTCCACCGCTGAGCGCTGCACCACCAACCGAAAGCGCAGGGGCGCCTGGTTCCTGTTGATGAAGTCCTGCACCGCCGCCACCTGCTTGGGCGTCGGCAGCTTGGGATCGGTGACCCGCACCCGGGCCCGGATCAGAGGCGGGTTCTGCCGCCAGTCGATGGCGATCCCGACCAGTTCGATGGCGGGATCGCCTCCGAGGGTGATGGTGCTGCTGCGCACCTCCTGTTCGATCAAGGCCTGCAGCTGCTCAGCCTTCGCTTCCAGCCGGGATCGCTCCAGCATGCGAAAGAAGCTCGTGCCGAGGGGGAGCACCAGCAGGGTGGTGAGCGCCACACTGGTGAGACCGAGGCGGCTGCGGAGCAGGCGGCCCCGATACACCCGCTCAAGGGTGGCCAGGGCCGCCATCGCGCCCACCATGATCCCCAGCAGGTTGGTGGTGAAGAGCAGCAGCGCCCCATAGGCCTGGACCCAGTAGGAGGAGGCCAGCAGGATCCCCACCACGCACATCGGCGGCACCAGGGCCACGGCGATCGCCAGGCCGGCCAGGGCCGAGATCGCGTCCTTCCTGAGCTTGGCGAACATCGCCACCGCTCCGGCCACCAGGGCCACCCCCAGATCCAGCAGGTTGGGGCTGGTGCGGTTCATCACCTCGCTGCCGAAGCTGGGGAAGGCCACCAGATGGCCCACGCCCATCGCCAGCAGCACGAAGATCACCACGCCCAGCAACAGGGTGCGCAGGGCCCGCAGAAACATCTTCAGTCGGCCGCGCAGGATCTCGAAGGCCATGGCCTGCAGCGGCAGGATCCAGGGGGCGACCACCATGGCGCCGATCACCACACCGGCGCTGTTGGCCAGCAGGCCCAGGGTGGCGATCAGGGTGGCCCCCACCGTGAGCACCACGAACACCAGGTTGAAGCTGGCCTCATGCTCGAACTCCCGGCGCAGGACCTCGAGGCGCGCATCGTCCTGAGCGCCGAGGGAGACAGTCATCACTGGGCCGGAGAAGGTCGGCGGCTGCCCATGATGCTGCCATCCAGCGGAGCCGCTCAGCGGGCGGAAGAGCCGCCAGGCTCCGTGGCCTGCTGGCGCAGCGCGGTCACCACGCCATTGCGCTTGAGGGCGCTGATCGCCCGGTCGATCCGCTCGGCGGTGGCGGCCGGCAGGCCAGGGGCCAGGGCAAACGCCTGGGATTCGGGGCGGATCCCCTGCAGGGCCAGGCTGGGCCGGGAGCCCTGCAACGGCGCGTTGATCAGCAGATAACGAAGCTGCAGGTTGTCGCCCAGCACGGCGTCAACGCGACGGGAGACCAGCAGATCCACCCCCGAGCGGATGCTGGTCAGGGGCACGATCGTGGCCTTCGGGGCGCTGCTGCCGGCGTTGAGCTCCCGCAGCAAGGCCTCGCTGACGGTGCCGCTGCGCACCGCCACCCGCAGACCGCGCAGATCGCCCTCGGAGCGGATCCTGGCGCTGGGCGTTCCCTGCACCTGGCGGGCCACGTTCACGGTGAGGTAGCCCACCAGGAGGGAGGCCGACACGATCCTCACCAGATAGGCCATCAGAACGATGCCGTTGCCGCGGGTGGTGGCCACCAGCGCGTTGCTGCCGGGGCCGGTGGCGAGCACCTGGAACACGGCGCTGAAGCTGCGCAGGCGCCCGTGGCTGAGGGTCTGGGGCTGCTGGGCGTAGTGCTCCACCCGCCAGGTGAGTAGGGCCAGCAGCCCGATCGCCGCCAGGTAGCCGCCCAGCAGCTGTAGCAGCGTGGGGGTGAGCAGCGCCGAGAGGAAGGAACGCCCCAGATCGAGGCGGCTCTGCAGCACCATCACCGCCAGCCCGTCCTCCTGGAAGGGGAGGCTGAAGCGGTAACGCTCCAGGCGGTCCGGGGACACATTGATGCAGCCCACCGCCACATCCAGAGCGCCGTTGCGGCTGGCCTCCAGCATCGCCTGCACGGATGGCCACTCCGACACCACATACGGGAGCCGCTCGCGGGTGGCGATCCGGCCCCACAGATCGACGGCCAGCCCCCGCCAGTCGCCGGCATCGCGGTAGCTGCAGGGCGGCGCACCATCCACCACGCCCACCCGCAACACCGGGGGTGAGGGCTCCAGCCGCCCCCCCGGCTCCACCGCCGCGGCGGCCACGGGGATGGCTACCGCCATGGCGACCGCCAGCACCAGCCCCTGGCCCCCCGTGGTGATGCTGGACGTCCGGCGTGGTGGCATGGGGCCTGGGCTACGGGTTGGCGATCGCGGCTTCGCCCCGCCGGTGGATCTCGCGGGCGTAGTCGGTCCAGGTGCCCTGGCCCCAGTAGCGGAAGCAGCTGGTTTCCAACAGCAGCAGGTGCAGCAGCGCCTGCTGGTAGTGCGGCGTACGGGTCACGCCGGGATCCTGGGCCACCAGGGGGTCGAACAGCTGGTGAAAACGGGCGCTGAGGGCGTTCATCGGCTCCAGGACGTTGGCGTAGCCCTCCACCCAGCTGAGGTCATTGGTCCAGGAGGCGCCGGCCATCGAGAAGGAGGGATCGCTGGCCTGGAGGTCGGCGATGGCCGCTTCGGTGGCCTCCGGGGTGGGTGGGCTGCCGACCCGTTGCCACAGCCTGTGTTGACCGACCGCCTGAATCGTCGGGAAATCCGCTGACGGCACGCCGGCGGCCTCAAGCAACTCGAGATATTCGGTGCCATTGATCGCCACTGTGGCTGGATCACTCCCGTTGGAGGCGATGGCGTGGTGGGCCTGGATGAAGGCCGGCGGGAACTCATTCATCATCACGCCACCGTTTTCTCCGTCGGCTATCTGGGAGACGAGCGCAGGAACCGTTGTGGCACCAAGCACTTGCCGGCCGAGCCCCAGGGCTTCGTGATAGGGCTGCATCTGGCCCACCAGCTTGGTGTCTGACCCTTGGGTTTTGATCAGCGCGGTGATGGTGGCGATGTCCCCGCTGGAGCTGCGTGCCAGCAGCTGGTTGGGGATGAAGTTCTGGGCGTGGTTCAGAGGTGAACCATCGAGATTTTCAACGCTGTGCTCCTGCACCAGCAGCCAGCGGTAGCCACACTCCCTGAGGGCCTTGACGAAGGCATGAAGGGTGTCGGGATGATTGGGCAGGGCCATCTCCGGCGGCGAGAATCCCTTCACCCGTTGCAGGGCCTCACGGCCGAAGTGGGCCGCGAACTGGTGCTGCCAGGCCAGGATCTGCAGCTTCAGGTCGGGGATGGGCGTGGAGGGGGCCACGGCATGGCCCCAGAAAGTGCCGAGCCATTCCACATGGGGTTGAAGGGTGGGATCGCAGGCGAGCTTTTGGAGGGCGTCAAGAATGTCGTGGCGGCCCATCTGCTCAACACCCCAGAGCAGATTGCCGGAATAATCCAGCATGATCCGGGGATTACAGCCCTCCTGAATCAACTGGGGAATGATCTCTGCCAGACGCTTGTAGCACTGGGCAAAGGGTTCGGCGTTGTGGTTGTCGCCCTCGCCTGGATGCTCCAGCATGTATTGCAGATGGGAGATGAGTTCTCCATGCGTCCCGGCTGGAATCGTGGGCTGGTGCATGTGCAGCGCGCAGGCAAAGCCTGAGCGGATCTGCTCCAGGTTCAGATTGGTGTGTGGCAGGAAGACCGGGCCGGAATCCTGAACAAGCGCAAGGATCTCGGCTTCCAAGCCGGCGATCGGCGGCAGGGCGTGGTGGCTCATGGCTGAGGTGTCGTTCCGGCAGGATCGGATGGGTGAAGCGTGCTGCAGCGCTGAAACCTGGAGCCGACCCGTGAGGTGGATGCCAGAGGCAACGTCAAGGAATAAAACATCTTTTCTTCAGGCTATCGGGATCGCTTCGGTCTCGTCAGCGTCAGCCTCCATACGATGCAGCCACTTGCCCGCCCCCTACGCCTAGGGTCTGATCAGTTGATTGTTCCCCCAGTGCAGATGCGTCCCCTCGGACTGGCCACTGGGCTTCTGGCCCTTCCGTTGCTGATTCCTGGCCCGGCACTGGCTCAGAAGCGGATTCCCAAACTCCCGGGATATGACCAGTGTCCGCTTGGTTATGTGAATGACCTGAAGCAGCATTGCAATTCACCCATCTATTACGAGGTGAGGCCCACTTACGGAAAGCCCTGTGACTCGGGATGGATGAACATCGGGGCGGGCTACTGCAAGAAGAAAACGCTGGGGATTTTCTGATCTCAGCTGACCTGGAGCAACCAAGGGAGATACTTGAAGGCAGGGGCGCTCAGAAGGAGTCTTCCGTCTGACCGGCGAAGCGGCCGGCGTAGCACTCGCTGCCCTGCAGATTCTGGAACACGAACTGGCAGATCGCGGTGCCGGGATGCACGGCCAGGGGGGCGGGTCCGAAGTTGCTCATCTCCAGCACCTGTTGGCTGTCGATGCCCGGCCCCATGAAGGGGGCGCTGATGTGCACCATCAGGCCCAGCCGCGCGAAACGGCTGCGTCCCTCCAGCCAGCCGCACAGACCGGGACCCAGGCGCAGCCGCTCCTGGGTGATGCCGAGCACCGTTTCGCCCGGCATGATCAGGATGTGCTGGCCCTTTGGCACCTCGATCTTCTCGGTGAGCTGCCTGTAATCGGTGTGCTCGCGCACCTCGATCACGGCGTGCACCTTGCGGAACACGCGGACCGTGGGGGCGAGGGTGAGGTCGAGCGAGGCGGGGCCCAGCCGCTCGGGATCGAAGGGCGTGACCGTGATGGCGCCCTGCTCGATCGCCTGCAGGATCGCCTCTCTCCCGAGAACGGCCATGGGTTTCCGCGGAAGCAGGCGAGGGTGGATTGTCTCAGGCGGCCGGCCGGCGGGGCCCTGGCTGCGCTGCGGCTGGCGGCGAAACACCGGACGGTGTCCTCAGCGATCATCCGCCGCGGGGTCCGGCACCGGAGGGTTCGGTGTGGGAGTCGGCGGGTTCCAGGCGAATCAGGCGGCCGTCCGGGGCCTCGTCGGTGAGCACGTAGAGGAAGCCCTCAGGACCTTCGCGCACATCGCGCACCCGGGCGCCGATCGTGATCGCCTCCTCCGCCAGCACGCGGCCCTGCGCATCGAGGCTCAGGCGGCGCACATCGCCCGAGACCAGACCGCCGGCGAAGAGCTGGCCCCGCCAGCCGGGCACCCGCCGGCCGCTCGCCACGGCCAGGCCGGAGGGGGCGATCGCCGGGGTCCACACCCGGCGGGGATCCTCCAGGCCCGGCGCCGTGCGGCGGGCGCTGATCGCGGGGCCGGTGTACTCGCGGCTGTGGGTCACCAGGGGCCAGCCGTAGTTGAGGCCTGGCTGGATGAGGTTGAGCTCGTCGCCCCCACGGGCGCCGTGCTCGCTCGCCCATACCCTGCCGTTGAGCGGATCGAGGGCCAGGCCCTGGATGTTGCGGTGCCCGAGGCTCCACACGTCCGCCGCGGTCCCGTCGTCGTTGAGGCGCAGGATCTTGCCCAGGGCGCTGCCGCGCTTCTGGGCCTGCAGCCGGATCAGCTCGCCGTCGAGCGCGATCGGTGGGTTGCCGCCGTCGCCGATCGCGAGCAGCAGGGTGCCATCCGGCAGCCAGAGCATGCGGGACCCGAAGTGCTGCGTGCCGCTCTTGAGCTGCGGCACCGCGAAGAGCACCTCCAGCGGCCCGAGAACGCGGCCGTCGAAACGGGCGCGGGCGAGCCGGGTGTGGTTCGCCTCCGGTGACCCCGCCGCATAGGTGAGATACACGAAGCGGTTCTCGCTGAAGCGCGGATGGACGCTCACATCAAGCAGCCCGCCCTGGCCGGCGGCCAGCACCTCCGGCACCCCGGGGATCGGCCGGGGATCGAGCACCCCGTTGCGGACGATGCGCAGCCGGCCCGGCCGTTCGCTGATCAGCAGACTGCCATCCGGCAGCCAGGCCATGCCCCAGGGATGCTCCAGCCCTCGCACCAGCTCCGTCTGCCGGAACCCCTGGGCCCGCACGCAGCCGGCGGGCAGCAGCAGGGCGAGCAGAAGGAGCAGCCAGGCAGCCGGCCTCACGACGCGCGGGGGGTTCACCTCTCCCATGGTGGCCCGTCCCCATCCCCCCACCCACCTACGAGGAGCGCCAGGACGCAGCGGGTCGACTAAGCTGGTTGGAGTGGATCCGCTGGTGGATGCCATGCGTCAGGTGAACATGCACGAAGCCAAGACCCACCTCTCCCGCCTTGTGGAGGCGGCGGCGGCGGGTGAAGGGTTCGTGATCTGCAAGGCCGGCCGGCCGATGGTGCGCGTCACTGCCCTGGCTGACGCCGGCAACGCCGAGCCTGAGCGGCGCCGCCGCCTGGGCCTGCTGCAGGGGCAGTGCGAGGTGCCCGACGACTTCGATCGGATGGCGGCCGGCACGATTGCGGATCTGTTCGAGGGCTCTGGGCAAGACGGCTGATCGGCGCCATGGATCTGCTGCTCGATACACACCTCGTGGTGTGGGCGATGGGGTCGCCCCAACGGCTGCCACCCGGGCTGGCGGAGATGCTGGAAGATCCGCGCCACACGCCGGTGTTCAGCGTGGCGAGCCTGTGGGAGCTGGTGATCAAGCAGGGCCTGGGGCGGCCTGATTTCAACGTGCAGCCCGCCGTGCTGCGCCGGGCCCTGCTGGAGGGGAACTGGCAGGAGCTGGCCATCGAAACGCGTCATGCCCTGGCGGTGGCCCAGCTGCCGCCGTTGCACCGCGACCCGTTCGACCGGTTGCTGCTGGCCCAGGCCACGGTCGACGGGCTGCTGCTGATCACGGCCGACAGCCAGTTGGCGGCGTATCCGGGGCCGGTGCGGTTCATGGCGGCAGCCGCAACGTGAGGGACTGCTCCCCCTGGCCGGGCCACCCAAGGCCAGAACTGGCCGAAGCGCCCGGCAGCCGCAACCATCACTCCATGGCCTCCAGCCCCTCTGCTGCCTCATCTTTCTGGATAGAAGTCACAGCACTGCGCTCAAGCAGACGTCCGTTGCTCCAGCTGCTCCGCGAGCCACACCTTGATGATCGACTGACGCGTGACGCCGAGGCGGCTGGCTTCGCGATCGAGCTGGTCGATCATCCACACAGGGATGTCGACATTGACGCGTTTCTGTTCCAGCCGACGGCGACAGGCACCGCCGAGGTCGAGGGCCTGGAGAACGGACTCGCCGTCATCGAAACGTTGATCGAAATCAGAACTGTTCATAGAGCTCCACCTCTTCTGGTCTGGACCGCCGAACGGAAATCAATCGGATGCTCTGGTAGTGGGCCTGGCTGCACCATCTCGGCAGAACGCCACCGTCTACCTACGACATCTCCCGCCTGCTGCTGCCCGTGCCTTCACCACCTTCGCTGTGCAGTACTGCTACGACGACGAACCCGAAGATCTCAGCCTGGATCGCGCAGCCTGGTGCGACAGAGCCGAAGCGTTGATCGAACAGAAGGAACGAGCCACCAGCCGCTAGGCTGCAAGCAGCGAGCAAGCAGCCTGACAGAGATGCCGCGCACCCTCTACATCCGCCACGTTCCCGATGACGTGGCGGAGCGGCTCGAAAGATTGGCCAACCGCGCTGGGCTGCCCCTGAGCACCTTCGCCCTGCGCGAACTCAGCGAAACCGCTCGCCGCGCCGACAACGCAGACCTGCTCAATGCCTTGCCATCGGCTCCGATCGGCCACGGCAGGATCCTGGAGGCACTGCGGCAGATCCGGGCAGAACGCTGATGGTGGTGGTGGATGCCTCGGTGTTGGTGGATGCGCTGCTGATCCAAGGCGCAGCCAGGGACAGGCTGGCCGAGGCCAACATCCAGGCGCCTGATCTGATCGATGCCGAGCTGCTCTCGGTGCTGCGCCGGCTGGTGCTGGCCGATCAGCTTGCTGAGCAGCACGCGCTGGAGGCCCTGGCCACGGCCCAACGGCTTGGCCTGCGTCGTCATGTCAGCCGCCACCTCTGGCCACGGGCCTGGGAGCTGCGCAGCAACCTCACGGCCTACGACGCCCTCTACGTGGCCCTGGCCGAAGAGCTGGGAGCCACACTTCTCACCGGCGACAGCCGTGCTGCCCGGGCACCTGGACTGCGCTGCCATGTGGAGGTGATGGCCTCCTGATTGTTCCGCGCTCCGCGCTCAAGCAGACGTCCGCGGCTCCAGCCGCTCCGTCAGCCACACCTTGATGATCGACTGACGTGTGACGCCGAGCTCCACCTCCTCTGGTCTGGACTGTCGAACGGAAATCAATCGAATGCACTGGTCGCGGTCGTGGTGCGGGCGGGAAGCTCCAGGAGCTCCGAATCGTTCCAGAGCTGCTGAGCAGCAAGGACGTCGATGCCGGGAGACCTCGCGCCCAGGGGTTTCACCTGAAGGCCCCTGACTCACACCACCAAGCCAAGGATCTGCCCCACAATCGCCATCACCTCCTCCAGTTGGGAGTCGTTCAGTCGCCCGAGTGGATGGAGGCGAGCGCCCCTGGCGCGCCAGTCGAAGGATTTGAGTTGCTGGCACAGCACATAGCTGTGAGCGCCCGGACGATCGTGGATCGGGCCCAGATCCACAGCAAGGGTGGAACCACTGTTGTAGGGAGCTGAGGTCATCGCACAGCCCACCACCAGGCCCACGGTGGCGTGAAAGGAGGCGGTGGACAGCACCGCAAAAGGGTGGTGATCGATCCAGATCACGTCACCGCGATCGGGCAGCCACGCCTGGCCCCCTCGGCGGGGGCTCACTCGACGACCTCAGCCCCGTCCGGAGGAAAGGCCATGGCCTCCGTGGGTTCGCCAGGCATGGGCTCGTAGGCCGCCAGCCGTTCGGCCAGAGACAGGCGAGGCTGAACTGGCCGGATCAGCACCCCACCTTCCACGACGGAGAGTTCCACGGCCTGATCTTCCTGCAGCCGAGCCTCCCGGGCGATGGCTGCAAGCAGGCGAATGCCAAGGCTGTTGCCCCAGCGGCGCAGGGCCTGGCGCGAAGGGGTGGCGGCCATGGGCATCAGGCGTATAGACAGAGGTATAGACGCCTCAGGCGGCTGGGGTGGCACACCAGAAGGGATCCCAGCAGGGATGCCAGCCTGACGGGCCGCCCAACACCAAACCGGCCCCGGTCGCCCGGCAGCCGCCAGCATCACTCCATGGCCTCCGGCCGCTCTGCTGTCTTCCTTCGCCTGCGGCACACCATCGCCGAGCGGATGCGCATGAGCCCCATCGACCAACCTCTGATGCTGCTGGAACTGCTCGGCCACTGATTTGCCAGGCAACAACCAGCCCCGCCCCAGCGCAGGACGTGGCCCGGCGAATCCTGGGCAGCGGATGGTGGGCAAGGTGCTCACCGGCAACGGCATCACCGCCTACGGCAACGGCGCCTACAGCCTGATCGGCGGCGACGAACTGAGCGACGCCGAGCGCGACCAGCTGCAGCAGCTGTGCCGCCAGCGCCTCGATGCCTTCCGCGAGCAGCGCGGCGAAGTGGTGACTTGTTTGTTTGTTGAGAAGCCTGCGGCTTCGGCCACCGCAGCCGCCACCGCACCCCGATCAGCGGCTCAGTGAAGTACCGGGTTCACCGATGCGCCCGAGGCCGCTGCGAGTGCTGCGGCGCGCACGAGCACCAGCGGGCCCTGGAGGTGGACCACATCATCCCGTAGGCGAAGCCTTCCGCGCAGCGGTGGAACCACGGCGGCCCAGACGACATCAGCAACCTGCTGGCGCTCTGCTTTCGCTGCAACGCCGGCAAGCGCGATGGTGATGGCCAAGGCGAGAGGGCCGCACCAACTACCTGCAGGCCAGGGACGGGCAGCGGCAGGATAACCCGCTTCTGATAATCCAGGAGGTTCAGGGTGGGTCTCTTGGGCAGCAAACGATGCTGGCTTTGCAGCTCAATCGTTCGTTTGCCGCTCAATCAGCGAGCGAACGGTGAGACCGAGGGGTGGCAGGTCACGCGCCACGGTTTCCCAGACCTGCTCCAGATTCACACGCAGATAATCATGAATAAGAACGTCCCGCATGCCGGCGATGGACTTCCAAGGAGTAGTCGTTTCGGACTCGCGAAGGTCGGCCGACAGATTCTTCACGGCCTCGCCGATCACGATCAGATTGCGTATCACTCCATCCTGCAGAAGCGTGGAAGCAAGAAAAGCTGCGCGGCCTTCCATGGTGTAGAGAGTGATGCGCTCAAGGGCTTCGCTAATGCTGGTGAGGTAAAGGAGATCCTTGCTCACAACGCCGTTGCTTGCGCGATGACCTGATCGCGGATCAACGGATGCAACTGCGCTGCTTCCGCCAGATCCACCTGGCAATTCAACAGAGCTTCCAGCTCCTGCCGAAGAGCGATCACCTCCAGCAGGGAACAGCCCCGCTCCAGATCCACGAGAAGGTCAAGGTCGCTGCCGGGCCGATCCTGGCCGCGGGCCACCGAGCCATAGATCCGCAGGTTACGGGCCCCATGGAGGTGAGCCACGGCAAGCACCTCCTCTCGGGCGGCCTGGAGCCGCTGGGAAAGGGAGGTTTCCTGGTTCGACGGGATAGCCATGGTCCCATTTTGGACTGCATCCCCGCCGAGGGCGATGGACACGACACCCCTACCTAGCCGACCTGCTGCAGCCTCAGCACCCCCACGCCAGAAGGGATCCCAGCAGGGGCACCTGCCTGACAGGCCGCCCAAAACCAAACCTGGCCCGCTCGCCCGACAGCCGCCAGCATCACTCCATGGCCTCCAGCCCCTCCGCTGCCTGCCTTCGCCTGCGGCACTACATCGCCAAGCGGATGCCCATGAGCCCCATCGACCAACCGCTGATGCTGATGCAACTGCTGGGCCACAGATTTGCCAGGCAACAGCCAGCCCCGCCCCAGCGCAGGACGTGGCCCCCGCCGGATCCTGGGACGCGCATGGTGGGCAAGGTGCTCACCGGCAACGCCATCACCCACTGCGAGAAGGGCACCGTCGCCTTGGTGGGCGGCGAGCAGCTGAGCGACGCAGAGGGCGGCATCAGCTGGCACTGAGCCGCCAACCCTGCTCACGCCATTGGCTGGATTGGCTCGATCGCCGGCAACACATTCGCCAGAACCTGCTTGGCCAGCTTCAGGTCATGGCTCCCTTGCATCCGCAGCCAGAAACCATCACTCAGGCCGAAGAAACGGCACAGGCGCAGATCGGTGTCGGCAGTGATCGCCCGCCGCCCTTTGACGATACCTCCGCTGGACGTAGGCACGCCAGGCAGTGGAGCCGGGCAAAGGCGATCACGCGCTGACATGGCGGCCTGACTTGCCTGTGTTCCTCCTCTTACAAGTGCCACCCCCGTCTCACCCAGCCGGATGCCCCCATGCTCACCGGAGGATCTTCCTCGCGTCCTTGAGCAGCAGGAGCAGCTGCTGCTGGCGCAGTGGCGATGCGGTGAATCCGAACCGGGTGTAGAAGCGTGCCGCGGCTTCGTCGATGAGATGGGTCAGGATCGCCCGAATTCCGGCCTGCTCGGCGATCACCAGCGTTCGACGGATCGCGTCCTGGAGCATCCCGACACCGAGGCCATGTCCATGGTTCTCCCGTGACACGGCGAGCCTGGCCAGGATGACCACGGGCAGCGGAAATCGCCCCATGCCCTGACGGATGCGCTCTGGCGCTTCCACCGTGTCGACCTGGCCCACGGTGAGGCTGAAATAGCCGGCGACGCGATTCGCCTCGTCGGCGACGACGAACGTTCTGGCCGAGCCACTGGTCTGCGCCTGGCGGGCGTGGTGCAGTAGCCAGTGATTCAGTGTGGGCCTGCCGCAGTCAAAGCCTTCCAGCTGGTGCTGGACGGCCAGCGGCTCCGGCGGCCGCCAGGTCACTGGGCGTCCCAGGGTGCCTGCCTGGCGAACAGATCACGGAGACCCTCGTTGGCCTGTTCGGGGCGGTCCAGCAGATCCATCAGGGCCTGGGCCTGGGAGCCCGAGACCATGAACAGGCGCTGATCAAGGAGCGTCTGCTCGGCAGCGAGACAGGCACTGTCGAGGATGAAGTCGGTGAGCGACTTGTGGGTCACCTCGGCGGCACGGCGCAGCACGGCTTCCTGCTCCGGCGTGGCGCGCAGGCCGAGCCGGGCTGAGCGCGCAGGGGGCGAAGCTCCGGTGGCAGCCATAGCGACACCTCTCCACTTTGAGCGGCTGGTCAACGTTAGTACAAACGACGCACGCAAGCGGTGAGGAGGGGTCCCGCAAGGCTTGGCTGAGGGCATGACGGAGGGCATGGCATCGCCGCAGGGCTTCCCCTCCACCAGTGCCACCCCCCGTCTCACCCCAGCGAGGATGCCTATGCCCCCGCCACCCTCCGCCACCTACGGGCGCCTGCGCGCCTTCATCCAGACCGCAGTGATGGTGAGCCTGCTTCCGGGCGAACCCAGTGGCCATCAGAATGGATCCATGACTTCCACGACAGCCTCCAAACCGATCGAGCCGAGGCTGGCGGGCATGGTTGCCGGCATTCGCCAGCTGATCCCTGCTGCTGATGTGCGTCTGTTTGGATCGAGGGCCCGCGGAGATGGCCGGGCCGACTCCGATGTGGACCTGCTGATCACCGTGCCTGATGCCTGGCTGGCGCAGCGCGACCGCTTTGCGCTGCTCGCAGACTTGTGGGGTGCCGTGGCCCAGCCGGATCTGTCGGACGACCTGGTGCTCCACTCAAGCAGCGAAGCGGCTGCTGCAACTCGCCTGAGATCCACCACTCACCCACGAACTGTGCCGCCAGCGCCTCGCTACCGATTCGGTGCTCAGCGGTGGCTGAGGAACTCCTCCAGGGTCATGCCGATGTCCTTGGCGATCTGACGAAGCAGCGGAGGAGAGATATCACGTCCCTTGTGAACTGGAACTGTGGTGCAGCGTCCGCGAAGATCACGAAACTGCAGATGGGAGCCGCGCTGACGAACCACATCGAAGCCCAGGTTCCGAAGGATGTCCGCCACCTCAGAGGACTTGAGGACGGGGGTTGAGCCCACGTTCAGGCCGGCACCACGATCTGCTGCAGGCCCACGAAGACGCTCCCCAGGGCCGGCTCGCCGTCCTCCAAGAGCATGGTGATCACCTCCTGGAGGTTGGCCTGCAGCTCATCAAGGGTCTCCCCCTGGCTGTGAGCGCCGGGGAAGCCAGGGACGTAGCCCACAAGCAGGCCCGTGTCCGCGCAGCGCTCGATCACGGCGGAGAACGTACGCACAGTCTCTGCTGCCTTCAGTGGATTCATCGTAGGCAACCCGCCAAGTCTTTCCGAAGGGGTGACAAAGGGCATGGCATCGCCGCAGGGCTTCTGCCCCACAGGTGCCACCCCCCGTCACACCCCAGCCAGGATCCCCCCATGCCCCCATGCCCTCGCACCCCTCCCCCACCTACGAGCGCCTGAGGCACACCATCGCCAAGCAGATGCGCATGAGCCCCATCGACCAACCGCTGATGCTCATGGAACAGCTGGGCCGCCATAGCCCGGCCCCAGCGCAGGACGTGGCCCGGCGGATCCTGGGCAGCGGATTGTGGGCATGGTGCTCACCGGCAACGGCATCACCGCCTACGGCAACGGCGCCTACAGCCCGATCAGCGGCTCGGTGAAGTACAGGGTTCACCGATGCGCCCAGGGCCGCTGCGAGTGCTGCGGGGCGCACGAGCACCAGCGGGCCCTGGAGGTGGCACCCATCATCCCCAGAAACCAGGGCGGCTCCGACGCCATCGCCAACCTGCAGGCGCTCTGCTTCCGCTGCAATGCCGACAAGCCATGGCCATCGTTGGTCTCAGAGTTGCACCGGCAGGGATTGACTCAGATGGCTGGAATCTCATGCCACACGTACACAGCTTCAGATTGGATCTCAAGCACGCGATTGATCAGGTCAGTGTCTTTCCCGTGTTGGATCAGCTGCAGAGCTGATTGGACCCGGAGCCACTGCTGTTCCGCACTCAAGCCAGCCTCCCTGAGGGCGATCACGCCAGGGTGCACCTCCATGATGGCGGCCAAGCGAATGAAATCGCCCACGTTCACCGTGACCACAATCTGATCGCGGGCCAGGGCATGGGCGAAGACCGCGTCATCCTTGGCGCCAGCAAGACCGACATGCACGGCCGCCTCTGCCGGAATTCCCTGTTCACAGGCCCAGCGGGCCAGGCGAGGACTGAGATTTTCGTCGATCAACAGCCTCAAGGCATGGCCCTTCAGCCGCGTTGCAGGGCGAGAGGGCGCCGAGGGCGGCCGGGAGGCTTGGGCAGGCGCGCCTGGATCTCCGCGTAATCGAGGGCCTGGCGGCTGAGATGGGGAAAGTCTGCTTCCAGCTCGGTGCGGCTGACGCCGGAGCGCAGCTGCTCCACAACCACGGCCACGGGAATCCTGGTGCCCCGGAACACAGGCTGCCCAGAACAGACGGCCGGATCGCTCTCCACCAGGGCATTGGGCCGCCTGTAGAGCCGATAGCGGTAACGCAGGTCCCGGCTCACGCCGAGGAGGTCGAAACTGAAGGGAACGGCACCTGTCTTGCGCAGCTCACCGGGGCCACGGGACCAGTCCCCCTGGGCCACCTGTCGCCGGGGCAGGCCCTCAGGCAACCGGTGAGTCTTCACGGTCAACACACGGAAAACCTCACGCTTCTGGTCAGGGGAGAGCTGCAGGCCCTCGGCGCTCAGACTGTTCACCACCTGGAAGTAGAGGAGCTCGCGAAAGCCAAGCCGCAACGGTGCTGCAGAGGAGGGGGATCCCGGCGGGGCCAGCACGCGGCGGTATTCCTGAGCGAGCAGGCGGGCATCGGCTGCGAGCAGGGCGGCACCGACGGCGGGGGTGAGGTCAGAAGCCATCGCAAAACCATGATTCAGCCTGAAGCAGAGTATAGACACTCAGGACTGGCGGGGGGGCTGGTGGGCAAAAACCGGCCCGAGGGGGGCGGCCTGCCCCAACGAAGAGGGGGCCTCAAGACATCAGTGCCACCCCTGTCACACCCGCCAGGATTCCCCCATGCCCCGCCTTAGCGCAGGACGTGGCCCGGCGAATCCTGGGCAGCTCATGGTGGGCATGGTGCTCACCGGCAACGGCATCACCGCCTACGGCAACGGCCCCTACAGGCTGATCGGCGGCGATGAGCTCAGTGACGCCGAGCGGGACGCGCTGCAGCAGCTGTGCCGCCAGCGTCTCGATGCCTTCCGCGAGCAGCGCGGCGAGGAGGTGTTCGCCCACCGCAGCCGCCACCGCAGCCCGATCAGCGGCTCGGGGAAATACAGGGTTCACCGATGCGCACGGGGCCGCTGCGAATTGGGCGGCGCGCACGAGCACCAGCGGGCCCTGGAGGTGGACCACATCGTCCCGTAGGCGAAGCCTTCCGCGCAGCGGTGGAACCACGGCGGCTCCGACGCCATCAGCAACTTGCAGGCGCTCTGTTTCCGCTGCAACGCCGGCAAGCGCGACACCGACTGCACTGACTTCCCCGGCGTGCAGGCCAGCTACGGCCACCGCGAAGCGGGCTGTTTGTACTGCGCGCTGGAGGGCAGCGGCCGGGTGCTGCTGGAGAACAAGCTGGCGCTCTGCATCGCCGACGCCAACCCGGTGAGCGAGGGGCACAGCCTGGTGATCCCGCGTCGGCACGTGGCCGACGGGCTGGAGCTGCACCAGCCGGAGTGGAACGCCGTGGTGGAGCTGCTGAAGCTGCGGCGGGAGCAGCTGAACGCCCAGGACGCCACGATCAGCGGCTGGAGCGTGGGGCTGAACTCAGGCGAAGCGGCGGGTCAGACGGTGTTACCTGCCCACTGGCATCTGATTCCACGGCGGGATGGGGACTGTGAAGAGCCACGGGGTGGGGTGCGGGGGGTGATTGCGGAGCATCGGAGCTATTGAGATGTGCTCTGTAGGCCAGCATCCAAGAGATCAGATAACGGTTGCCAGATAGCTTGAAGGAGAAAGCCTGCATGATTCCGAGAAGGCGCCAGCAAGGGTGAAAAGACGAGGCTTAACGTTGAATCCAAACAAACGGTAGAGATAGTAGTGAGATGCTTCTGACTCCGACACTGCAAGCTCGTTTCTAGACACGAAGAACGGAGTTTCTCGTCCGTATTTTGTTGTTTTTACCTCAATGAGCCTATCGGCGCCAGTCTCCTCATATGAGAGAATGTCAAACCCTGCCCCGGGACCTATCAGGAAAGTTGTCCGCTCGGGGTGCCGAACTGAGCACCGTGATTGAGCGTACTGCGGGTTAAGGATCAGGGGCCGCGAGGCTTGATCGTCGTCATCATCTCGATACGGGACTGTGGT
>NZ_JAGQBY010000048.1:0-18005 GCF_024345875.1 Synechococcus sp. EJ6-Ellesmere | reverse complement strand
AGGCAGGCCGCTGCTGGCGACGGCTTTTTGGAAGCAGCTGGCGGTGTCATTCAGCCAGATCCTGAGCAAGGCTGCGACTGCCTTACGCACCACGTCTTCCTCGGCGGTGCTGGCCATCGCCACGGCCTGCCAGGCGCTCAGATCAGCCTCCCAGCCATCGGTTGTGTAGGGCGCGATGAACTCCTCAGGGGTGCTTCCCACCAGGGGCTGATCGGCGCGTTGGGCGAGCAGGCCGAGCGGCTCAAGCAGCTTTGCCATGGGTGATAGCCCCAGCTGGGCCCAGATCCAGCTGCGCCGCTCGCGGTGCTGGGTTTCCAGATCCCGCACGCAGCGGCAGGCCTCGGCGTGGGATTTGCCGGTCAGTGCCTGGAGACCAGCGAGCACCTGCTCTTCGCAGGCGGCGTTGTGGGAGGGCCAGCGGGATAGGTCTTGCCCGCCGACGGCCAGGCCCATCTGTTCGGGCTCGACTCGGCGCAGCAGCTCAGGGATACCTGGGAAGGCGGTGGGGTTTTCTGCAAAGCGCTGCCAGACCTTGTCCCAACCGCCTTGGCCCTTGGCGAGCCGCTCGGCAGCGGAGAGCTCACCGTCTTTGGCGGGATCGAACTTGAGGTCTTTTTTCCAGGTGGAGGAAAGGACTGCCCAATGATCTTGGCTGCAGCGCTGCTGGAAGGCCGGTGGATCCGCCATCCACTGCAGAAGGTCGCGGATCGCATCAGGAACCAAGTAGGCGTTGAAGTCTTCCGCTTCCAGCCGCTTGCCGCGCAGCTGCTCAAGCGGCACGGAAGCCACTTCAGCAAGAGCGCGGCTGAGAGCTGCTTTGGTGCCCTGATCGCCGGCCAGATCAAGGCCAAGGGCATCACTGGAGCTGAGGAAGGCGGCCAGAGTCCAATCGCGCCCATTGCGCTGGAGCCAGAGGCTGCCGCGGAACATCAGCTCGATCAACGGCTCCAGGGCCCAGGGGCAACCCTCGCCGGCACGCAACTCCTGGCGGCTAATGCCAGGGAGGTAGATCACCGGGATCTGATCTGCGGCGGCAACAGCTGCAGGCAGGCTGCGATCAACGATGCAGCGCAGCCACAGCGCCGGGCCCTGCTGGTGCTCGGGGTCGTAGTCGCCCAGGCAGAGCAGCTCGGGCAGCTGCTGCCGCAGGAGAGGAAGCAGCGGTTTCCACTCGCTGCGGGGATCGGTCCAGAGGATGGAGACGGGTGACTCTTCTGCATCGCCGTGGACGTTGCAGCCGCGCAGCTTCTGGATCAGGGATTCGAGCAGGGTGCGGGGCATGACCATCAGGTATCGCCCTCCTGGCTCAGGGGCGCTGGCTGAGCCTCAAGCTGAAAACCTTTTGCGCGTAGGCGGAGATCGATCTCTTCTGCTGCCTTAGCTGCTCGATTTCGGAGCTCGTCAGCCGTTCGGAAACCACTGAGATAGCTGGCTTCGTTAGCGCTGAGGGCACCGGGGTCGATGCCGAAGGTGTGGTGGATGGCATCAGGGAACTTCTCGCGCAAACGGCGGATCACCAGAGCTTCGGGCTTGAGGGGCTTGAGCCGGCTGGCATTCACCAGCGTAATGACAGCAGCAACCTGGCCGCCACCGGCCTGGACGTAGTCGGCCAGTTCGGCCAGGGTGCCGCCCAGGCAGGTCACGTCGTCCACCAACACGTAGGCCGTGCCTGCTGTGACCGGCCCATCGAACTGGGGACGCAGCAACAGGCGCTCCATTGCCTTGGCTCCGGTGTGAAACACACGGGAGGCCTGCACGATCTCGGTTTCCACCTCTCCGTGCAACACCTCTGCGCAGGCACTGGCGAGCACCAGGGGGATGGCGTTGTCGCCCGTGGCCTCGCGTGCATGAGGGGCCACGTAGGTGAGCTCCAGCGGGAGCTTGGCTTGCAGTTCGCTGAGGAAGTCGATGGCCAGATCCCAGACCAGATCAATGGCAGCGTCTTGCTCACCAGCTTTGGCCTGGCGGTAGGAGGGATGGGCCTTGAGCTCTTGGTCGTCGTCCCACAGCCAGAAGGGCAACGCTGCTGCGTCGGGGAATGGCTGGCTGCGGATCCGCATGCCTTAACCCTCACCCCGATGGCGTGCCCTGGCCTCTTCCTTAGCCGCACGGCTGTAGTGCAGATCGTTCCAGCGGTTGCCGTCGAAACTGTCGCCTGCAGGCGGTGCGCCTGGAACGGGGGCGCCGAAATCAGTGGCCATGGCTGGGCTGTTTTCATCCCAGCCCCAGAACCAGGGGAAGTCATCTTTGGAGCGGCTCGGCTCCTTGCCCCTGTCCTTCGCCCACTTGATGGTGCCGGGCTTGGCGCGCAGGATCCCAGCGCCGGTCTTGCCGCCTTTACGTAGCTGGGCACTTAGGAAGGGGCGGATATTCATTCGAACACCGTCGTTGATGTCCGGATCCCAGCCGATCGCTTGCTGGTGAAGAGGCTTCCAGCGGACAAAGATGTCGTAGGGAGGCTCGCCATCGAGGATCTTCTTGAGTTGTCCCTGAAGATCGAGAGCGGCAGCGTGTCGATCATCGGCGCCATTGACACCTTCCGCTTGATCTAGCTTCTGGCGATCGATCCAGTCGCCTAGATAGGTGTAGGTGAGAAGTTCCAGAGTCTTGCGGCCTTGGCCGTTGGGGGCAGCGAGCTTGTGACAGTTCACCAGGGCGCTAAAGCCGTTGGGATTGCCATCCCAGATTTGCCAGATGAAGGGTCGCGATTGAAAGAGTTTGCAGTGCTCAGTAAAGAAGCTCTGGCGCAGCCAGTCGCCTAAATCGGCGGCGGCTTTCCTGGCGTCATTGGCGACGGCGGTTTCCAGCAGTAGCTCCCGTTCTTTTGCAGTGCTCCACTCATCACAAAAGACTGCGGCTAGCAAGCCTCGTAGTCGATCACCTGCTGCAGCTTCTCCGCGGATGGGCGATAGGCATACGATGCCATCGTCATCTGCAAGAGCTTCCAAACCATCCGGGTCGAGAGCAGGACAACCCGTAAACCTTGTACCGGTCTGGCGTGGCCATTGGTATCCGACAAGACGGGCCGCCGCCACGTGTAAGGGTTGGTCTGCACCCGCAGGAAGGCCGCTAAATAGCCATTGTGTTGAGTCGCTAGAAAAGGGCTTTGGCAGCCCATCCGGATATTTATCCGCCGCCACTTTTTGCCAGTGAGAAAGATCAAAGGGAACTTTGATAAAGCTTCCGACTGCTGCCTTTATTTGCTTGTCTAGTATGCGCACCAAGCGCGCGAGCTCTCCAGACTCGGCAAAGGCCCATATGGCCGGCAAGTGATCTTCTCTCCTCGGAAAGATTGGAGCAACTGCATCTCCAAATATCTCGCCGTGCATGAGCGTTGCATTGAGCTCGCCCGTCCTTTGCATGGCGATTGCAGGCCTGGAAAGTGCTTCCTTGGGCGGGAAGTTGTGTGCGGTTGAGTCGGTGTGAAGTGCTCCGCGACCATCATCCCATCTAATCAACGTGCTCTTCCCGGTGAATGGAAGGATTTGCTGCGGAGGCAGTTGCAGCAGGTTCCAGGTATCTTGACCAGGGAGAACCTCCCAAAAGCGAACAAGAAACTTGTTGTCATCGCAAGTCACCATGCCCTGCCATGTATCAGCAAAGTCTCTCAACAGAAAGTCTGATTTGCGATCAGAAAATGTTATAATTGCATCGACTTGTGCGCAAATATCGGACAACGGCCGAGATTCAAGCTCGGAGGCACCTAGGCCCTCGGCTTTTTCTTTGGGGGATGCGGCGCTTTCAATATCCAGCCCGCAGATTTTGCTCTTGCTGGCGATGCTGTCTCGGCTTATCTGGATAAGAGCGACGCTTACGACCTCGCCTCCAATAGTTTCAAATGCTCTGGGACCTAGTCTTGCAACAAAGTCCCAGCGTAAAGATTTCAGCAACTTAATGCGCAGGTCAGAGTATCTGCTCAAGAACAGCCAGTTTTGCGGGGTTACTAATGCCGCGCTGCCACCAGTCCCGCAGAACTTCGTGGAGCGTTCAACAAAGCAAGTTGCCAAGTCTGCTTTCGCCTCGGGGTGAACACGCCCGCAATAAACCCTAAGTCCCTCATCTTGATTGCCACGCCCAAGGTAAGGCACGTTGGTGGCAACGAGCGTGAACTGACCGGCGAGAATTTCTGCCGCTTTGGCCACGCCGCGCGCGGTCACCGCCATCTCATGCGCGGTGTCGTCCTTGGTCTCCTGCACCAGCGCCTGCTCCAGCAGCGGCTGGAGTTCGTTGAAGCCAGCTACAAGTAAATCGGCTTCCTCTGCCCTTGGATTGATAAGACTTCCCAGTACAGCCGCCTTGTCGAACAACCGGTAGAGCCGTCCCATTCCATTCCTGAGCCGTTCGCTATCACCGGCCAAAGCCAGCCAATCGGCCTCAGTGGCGTTTGGCGCCAGGCCTGAGCAGGCAAGGCCCATCGCCGGCAACTTGCAATGGCCTAGGCGCCGCCATGCAGCCAGCGCCAGGTTGAAGGCGGCGATCTGCGTGCAGCGCGGATCGATCTCCAATCCGAACAGGTTGCCCTCAATGACCGCCTCAACAGCAGCCTTTTCGGTCAGTCCTTCTTCCTCGATCCGCAAGGCCACCAGCCGCTCAAACATTGCTACCACGAAGTGCCCGCTTCCCATGCAGGGATCTAGGCACTTCAGTTCCGCTGACGTTCTGGGCCAGCCTTCAAAAGTTCCAGCCGCCGGCTTCCAAGCCCCATCGTCTGTCTTGATGAATCGCAGGTAGCTCCAAGGGCAACCCGTTAGCGCCACGGCTTGGCGCAGGTCGTCTTCTGTTTGAGCCGTGCTGGTCAGCTGGGGATTGGCGGCAAGCACCTTGCCGGCGTGCCAGGCACCGAGGGTGTTATCCAGCAGAAAGTCCACCATGTAGTCCTCGGTGAACAGCTGCGTCACCGGGGACAGCTCATCGGCGCCGATCTTCACGCCGGAATCGTTCACCTCCTTTTTGCGTTTCGTTTGCCAGAACTGATAAGTCCATCCGAGGCTGTCGCTGGCGGTAAAGGTCTCCGTTTCCAGCCCAGCCACCAAACCCTGCAGCTGTTGGCGGATCTCCAGCGGTAACTTCGCCGCCAGCACCGGATCATCCCCTCGGAAGATCTGCGGCAGCATCGACTGGGCATATTGCGCGGCCAGACCCGAAAGATCTGTGCCCTCTTCCGCTGCCAGCTCCTCACATTCATCGAGGCTGATCGCGACCCCTGATGTGGGCTCGATCAGCAGTTGGTTCTCCGCTAGGAAGCGAGCAAACAGCATGCGGTGCCAGTGCTCATAGGCCATCTCCCGCACCAAGCGCTCGATGCTTTGGCTGCCCTTCTGAGGATCGCGCTGATCCCCCAGCTGGCGTCCGCGGGCGCGCAGGCGGTTGCGCAGCTTGCGCTCCTCCTCACTCATTGAGGAGAACGGCTCGCTGGCATCTACTGCCAGGGCCGTGAGGGCATCCCGCGCACCGCCTTCGGCTTTATCGCGGGCTTTCACCACGGTGGCTTCGAGGGTCTTACGCAGATCGGAGGCGAGGGCGGGCATGGGAATTAGTTGATCTGGATCGGAGCGGTTTGAAGCGACGTGAGCACCTCCTGGCGTTTGGACGCCCACCAGGCATCAAGGGCTGCTTCGTCTTTGAGCACCCCACTGCTGAGCTTGAGCAGCTGGATGTTGGGCTCCAGGGCCTTGGCTGCCGCAGATCGGGCCTTGCCAAAGCGTGTGGGCAGGCTTTCGGCCAGCTCCGCCCTGCTGGCCAAGGAGCGCTGCTGCAGCGCCTCCAGCAGCTTGCTTCGGTTTACGGGGTCAGCTGGTGGGGCCGCCACCGGTAACTGCAGCGCTTGACCGATGCGATTGCGCTCGGCATCAGGCAGCCCTTGCCACTCAGCACTGGCCTGCAGCTGCTGCAGCTCGGCGGCCACCACCAGGCTCAGCTGTTGCTGGGCCTGCTCCAGCTCGGCCGTGAGTGCTTGCTCCAGCTGCTGCAGCAAGGGAGCCACAAAGTCGGTGGTGGCGTCAAGCAGTGAGCGCTGGCTACGGATCGCCTCCACCTGGGGTTCCAGCTCTTGGTGCACTGGCAATCCCTTGGCCTGGTGCAGCAGAGCTTGCAGTCGTTCCCAGCCAGGGAGACGTTTCTCCTTGAGAGCCACCAGGCTGCAGGCCTGATCCCACAACTCCTGCAGCTGCTCCTTGGCATCAAGGATCGCTTTGAGTTGCTCTGGGCCACTCTTTTGGCGCAGCTCCTTCAGGAGGGTGGCGCTCACAGGCGCGGGCAGCGGGGCGTCGCCACCGGATTGGACCACCTTGTTCTCGATGGCATCCAGGAACTCGACTGCCTTGGGTTCTTCCTGCCCCGACGGGGCCGTGACGCCGGCAATGCCATAAACACCACGCACCGCCAGTTTTTCCTTGGTGGTGAGGCGAACCTCCTGCAGGAAAAAGCGGGCTTTGCCCAGGCTCTGTTGATCAAGCTGACCAACCGCAATCGGCTTGTTCTGGCTGTCCTTGGCGCTGAGGGTGCCATCGCGATGCAAGGCGAGCAACACCGCATCCATTGCATCCTGCGGCCAGCCATACGGAGCTACGCGTAGGTCGGCGCGAATCGCACTGCCCTCTTTGCCGCCGCCGATGGCACTGATGACGATGCGGGCTACTGGATGGCTGTCGTTTGAGCCCTGATGGCCTACGGCAGAAAGCGGTGAATCGCTGCCATCTTTGGCGCGCTTCACGGCGGTGCCCCAGCTGCCGTGATCGGCCTTGTGGAACTCGGGGAATAGCCGGGCTAGTGCTGCCTCAGAAGCCGCGGATTGCAGCTTCTCGCTGAGCTTGATGCCGTACTCCTCGATGCCGCCGCCCTTGAGCACCAGGGCATTGGCGATCACATCGGCAATCAGCTCGTTGCAGTTTTTCTCGGCGATGTCCTGGCGGCTCTGCATCGCCTGCCGTGCCTCCTGCCCTTCTGCAGAAGAAGGGGGGCCGTAGTGATCAATCACTCGGCGAGCGGCCGTTGCATCAATGATCCGGCTTTGCAGCTCTTCCGCGCCTCTGCGCGGCAGGAATACATGCAGCACCGGATCGTCGGCGCCGGCCTCGCGGGCGGCATCGCGCACCTCCTTATCACTGCAGCCCCAGCCATCGCGAATCCACACCACCACCTGCTCGTTTGACGGTGCCGGTGGTTCGGGGTTAGGCCAGGGGACGATCGACCGCTGGATCTTGGCTTGCCCCTGCAGCAAGCGAACCGCCTGGAGCTCCTTCTGGAGCTCCAGGCCGAGGCGCTTCTCACGCTCGTTGGTGATTTCGGCGGTGTCGTTGCGAACCGCCTGGCGCTTCTCCTCAAACAACCGCTGCCACTGGGCACCTTCTGTGGTCTGCAGGCGGTATTCCTCCAGCCCCGGCTGATCGCCCACCTTCATCAAGGTGCCGTCTTCCGCCATCGCCTCCAGCAAGCCGGCGATTTGGTTTCGCAGGGGGCCGCTGTCCTTGCGCAGGTCTGGCACCATCAGGTCGGCCAGGGTGCGGGAGGTGGCGCGAATGCCCTTATCGGCGCCCTGCTCTCGCGGCAGCCGGCTGATCAAGAAAGCCAGCCCGCAGAGGCTTTGTTTGAGCTTGCCCTCCTCAGTGCCCTCCTTGCCGAGATTGGCGATTCGGTTGCTGAGCTCGTTGAGCAGCACACCTGAATTCACCAGGTCATTCGCCATCGATGTGAACAACACATCGCCGGTGATCACTCGGCCCAGGTCTTCTTCTGCGATGTCTTTGACGGCGTCAAAGATGATCCGCAGCTGGGAGCGCAGCTGGCTGTTGGTGCCGGCCACATCGACGCTGCGGAAGCATTCCTCCCAGAAGCGCCGGCGCGTGGGCAGCAGCGGGTAGTCGGCCACCGCCACCTGGCGGTCTTCTGATCGCTCCTTGATCAGGCTGCCTTCCAGCTGCTTGGAGACCTCACCGGCATTGGATTCCAGCAGCTGCTGCACATCGGCCTGGGCGTCGGCGCGTTTCTGCAGGATCACCTTGCGGATCACCGTTTCCACGTCGGTGTCCGACAGCTGCACAGTCACCCGGAAGCGGTCCTTGAGCTTCTGCAGCTGGGGCGTTTCTGACGACAGCGCCGACTGGCCAGAGGCAACCAACATCACCCGGCTGTCGAGCTCGGTCTGCAGCGCCTCGGCTACTTCCACAAAGTCGGTGGCTCGGTCGTTGGAGTCGCCGATGTATTGCTGCACCTCATCGAGCACCAGCATCGTGTGGGGCAGCTCGCCGCCATCGGGCGCTAGGGCCTTGCGGGCTAGCTGCACGAACTCAGCGGTGGTGATGTCGCTGTCGCTGTTGGGGTATTGCTGGCGGATCACATCCCGCGCCTCGCGGTTGCCGGCGGCATAGTCCGGGTCTTGCTCCAGCACGGCGCCAGCGATCAGCGGGCTCACGTAGAGCTCATCCAGTTCCTCCAGCCAGCGGCTGCCTTCTGCCTCTACGGCCGAGCGCACCGCATCGAGGTAACCCTTCTCCCGCAGCCAGAAGCAGAAGCGCGCCTGGGGCACCTTCTCGGGCATGCCAACCGCCTTGAGCAGGATCGCTAACACGGTTTTGCGCACGGCGTCCTTGGCGCCAGAGGGCATGGCGCCGCTGGCGACCATCAACGGTTTGCCACTTCTGGAGGCGAGGGTGTCGAGCTCGCGGAACTGGGCCTTCACCCCATCGGGGAGCTCCAGCACCAGATCTCGGGCGCGCTTGCCTGGGAACACCTCGGTGTTAGCCCACATGTGGCCGAGCGTCTTCTGCAGGTGCGACTTGCCGCTGCCAAAGAACCCCGCCACCCAGGCAGCGTTCTGCCGGGGCTGTCCCTGTTGGGCCAGGTAGCTCTGCAGGATCCGCTCCATCGCTTGGCCGTACTGGCCGTCGCACACGAAGGTGCTGAGCTCACCCTCCAGCTCGATGCGGGAGTTTTCGTCGTCGAGCGTGGTGATCCGCGCCTGGCCGTTGTTGGCCAGCGGGCTGGTGCGCGGGTCGCGCTGCAGGGTTTGGAAAATCTTTTGGGTCATGCCACCGCTCCTGTGGGATGGCGGGTGATGCCCACCGCCATGTAGTTCCAGCCGTCTCGAGCATCGAGCAGCCGGTAGTTGTTGCTGTCTTTCTGACCTGGGAAGAACACGACCAGACGGCCCTGGATTTCGCGCTCCACCTCCTTGATCACATCGGAGAGCCGCAGGAAGCCAAACAGGCTTCCTGCCCCCAGCAGCGCCACCACATCGTTTTCGGTGGCCGCGCTGAGCTGGGCTTTGATCAGGTCTGCTATGTGCCTAAGGAAGCTGGAATCCAGCTTGAGGCGGATGTCATCTGGGGCCTGGAAATATTCCTCGCGGTATTTCATGCCACCCATCCATTCGGCAAAGGCGGTGGTGAGGTCGACCAGCAGCCAGCCGTGGCCTGCCGTTTTCGTGGCCTGCTCGAATTCCAGCAGCTTGGCCCGCAGGTGCCGCTCCAGTTCTTTTTCGTAGACGAGCATCACCACCCGATTGGCGGCGGGCAGGCCCTGCTGCCAGGGCACAGAGATGTGGTCTGAGTACTGCGCGGCCAGTTCATCAATCCGGCTCATGACTGCTGGCCTCCGTGCAGGGGATCCAGGCCACTGGGATCGATCGAGACCACCCCGGCGCCGTGGGAGAGCTTGAGCAAGCCCAGACGTTTGGCCTGCTGCGACAGCTCAAGTAGCCCCGAGCTGGAACTGTCGAGCGCATTCGCCCAGGGGGTGGTGAGCAGGGCCTTGCCGCGCTTGCCGCTGGCGTAGCCAAGCCACACCGCCAGGGCCAGTGACACCGGGTGGGGATTGAGCGGCTGGCGCAGCTTTTTGACCCTGCCCTTGAGGTGACCGCTCTGGGTCCAGCTGCTGGCGGTGTTGCGAGCCACTGCATCGAGCACCTTTGGGCTGAGACGGTCGTGGGTGAAGCCCTGGACCGCCGCCACCATTTTGGAGCGCTGCAGCACCTCCCCCTGGGTCATCCCCATTACTTGAGCTGTGGTGGCCAGCAGCAGCGGATCACGGGCCAGACCGTTGAGCAGGGCCAGCTGGGGGTGTGCGGCGGGATCCACGGCCCAGAGCCGGCGCAGCACCCGGAACAGTGGCTTGCTCGGATCAAGACCATGTAAAGCCGTGAGCCGGGTGGCGGTTTCCTTGCGGGTGGAGAGGGTGCGCTTGCCCAGCACGTTCTCCTCCACGATCGCGGCCCGGTACGTCTTGGCCGGAGCGTTCGCGGACACCGCGGCCAGCAGGGCTTCCAGCTCCTGCAGCATCAGGGTCTTGCTGGTGTGGGGGCCACTGTCAGCCACCCGGAAGCCCAGCGCCGCCAGATCAGCTTTGGTGTCTGCGACCTTAGGGGGCTTGGGGCTGGAACGACGGGCGGGCATGTAGCGGAGGGGCTGGGCTGGCCTGGGAGGGCCCTGGTGGAGGCCGCACTGCGAGATGGTGCGCATGCAGCACAGCAGCGTTCTTGCAGCAGTCTGGCCCCTGGCATCGGCCGGCGCAGCCTGGCTTCTGGGGGCGTCACCATCAGAGCCGCAATTATGCGCTGGGCGCATAGGTTTTGGCTTTGATGTAGTTCACCTCCGTACGGGTCTTGGTTGTCAGCCTCGCTACATGCCCAGCAACCGCACCGCCTCCTGCTATTGCGCCTCGATCCCCAGCCCTGAGTCCTGGTCCGGCGTCAGCCGCTACCGCTGCGCTGGCCTGCGGCTACATGCCCACATGGATCAGGCAGGCCAGGGCCAGGTCGCTCCAGCTGCCGGGCAGGGTCTTGAGGCTGCGGGAGGTGCCGGCTCATTGATCTGCAGGCCGCCCTGGCCGACGGCCGCCACCTCGCTGAGCACCGCCAGGAAGCGCTGATGATCCATTCCCTCGAACAGCTGCAGGGCCTGGAGGCAGTAGCTAACGGCGTCCTGCCTGAGCCCATCGGGCTGATCGGCACGCAGATCGCGGCTGGCGATGCTGCCGCGCAGGTCCTTGGCCTTGCCCGCCAGCTCGCTGTAGGGCTGGGCTTCGATCACCTGCAGCAGCAGCCGGTCGGACTCGTCGCGGTGCTCCTCTGGATCCAGCTCCAGCAACGCCTGGGCCAGGTTGTAGGTGGTGATCAGGTCGTCCGGTGCCGCCGCCAGCGCTTGGCGGAAGCGCGACGCTGCTAATGCCTGCCCCAGCGGTTACCGCAAGTTCTCAAGGCTGTGGATAGCAAAGCCGTTATCCGGCACCAGCTCGATGACCTGCTCGAAAGCCCGGCGGGCCTCCGCCCTGTCGCCCTGCTGCAGAGCCACCAGCGCAAGGGCTTCAAGGGCATGGGGCTGGATGCTGATATTGCCCGCGCTGGCGAGGGCCGCCCGGCTTAGCAGCGAGCGGGCTTCTTCCAGATCGCCATCCTCGCTGGCGAGCAGGCCCAGGTAGTAAAGCGCTGAGGCGTTCTGCGGCATCAGCAACAGCGCCGCTTGCAGCAGGGGGCGGGCTTCATGGAGCTTCCCTTCCTCGATCAGTGCCCCGAATGCATCCATGGCTGGCAGCTACGACAACTGCCGGATCTCGCTTGATCCTGATGCTGCCGCTGGCAACCACCGCCGGCAAGCGGTTGCCCATGGCGAGATGAGATAGCCCTCCGGCTGCAGGGAGCATCAAAGCTGGCCTCTAGATCGAGAACGCGGTGCCCTGCATCACGGTGCCTTCCAGCAGTACCAGCGGGAGATGCCCAACTTCTCGGCCCAGCCATCGACAATCTCCCGGTCGGGGTCGTTCGTTCTGGGTGCGGCGCTGGTGAGGTTGATCAGCTCCTTGGCCAGCGCCTCAAGCCCTGCTGCCTGGTACGGGATCGCCAGTGACGGGATGCCCAGCAGACCAGAGCTATGGAAGGCACAGGCCGCATTGATCGCCCGGGTGGCCTGCAACACGGCGGTGGGTGTCAGCCGCTCAACCTCGCCCTCGAGGCAGAACAAGTTGTCCTGAACCTGGCTTTGCAGCAGCGTCGCCTGCAGACCCCGCAGCTCAGGCACCTGCTCGAACAGCCAGCGGTCCGCCCAAAGCCCCGGTCCTGTCGAGCGCAACCGCAACAGCACCCCGTCGTAGTACTGCAGCCCAGCACTCCGCGCTTGAGCCAGGCTGATCTGGCCCTTGAACATCCTCTCCACCTGCGAGATCACCTTCTCTCTGGCCTCGCGTGTTTCGTGGAGGATCACTTGCTGCTCGGCTGGCACCTGGATCATGCGCAGCAGCAGGGCGGCCTCAAAGGCGACGTGGTAGCTGCTGAGCTCACCGGCGTCGCGGTAGATGATCCGGTGCGTCTGTTGTTCTCGTGTGGCCAATCGCACCATGGCCAGATCTTCAAGGTCGTCCTGCTGAACGACCATTACCGGCAGCCCGCCAGCCTCCTCCACCTGCTGCAGCAGACGGTTCACGGCCGGCAGGAGCTCATGGGCAGACATCGCCGGGCTGTGGGGGAAGCAGGGTGGCCCCCACGGTATCGGCGGTCGTTTGCCTTTTCCCTCAGCCTCAGCCGAAACCAACCGCCGCCAGCAACGGGCCTCCGGGACGGTTTGCCGCTCTAGCTGGTTCGGTTCTTGTACCGGTTGGAGTGGCCTGGAAGCGCTCAGTGGCCGCCAGAGGGGAGCAAAACCTTTGCGGCGACAAGCCCGCAGCGCCCAAGTCAGGGCTTAAGCACTTATACTCATTTTGCTCTGTGGCTGCGGTTGCATTGAGGGGTGCCTTTCTCGGCCAACAACCATACAGCTCCAACCCGGCCTTCTGGTGAGCTACAGCGCCAGCCCCGACGCCACCTATCAGGTGGTCAATGTGGACAACTTCAGCGACTGCGTTTGGCTGCGCCGTTTTCCCCTCCGCGAGCGGTGCTTGCCCACCTTCAGTGTTGCGGCCGACCAGGTGCGGCCCATCGCCAGCGAGATGCGCTGATGATTCCCCCCTTGTTCATGGTTTTTCACCGCCTGATGCGTTCCGCCTGGAGCATCGGCTCGATGGCCACGCGGCTGTTTATGGCGGCACTGGGTCTCGACCTACTGCTGCACACGGCTGGACTGGCCTGATTCGACCTGGTGGCTGCCGGGGCGGTGCCTCCAGGGGCTGGGCCCAACAGCCTCTCTCCTCACCCAAATCCCCGCGCCGCTCCCCGGCTGCCCGGCGGCAGCAGCGGGATCTCTATCTCCGCCCCCTGCTCCACCGGGTAGCCCTCCAGCTCCAGATGCAGGTCACTGCACACCAAGGTCAGCGGCGGCTCCAGCCCCTGGGCCTCCATGAAAACCACCACCACGTCCTCCCCAGGCTCGATGGCATCGGCATGGCGCTTGACCTCCTGACGGAAGCGCAGCTCCGTGTACTTCTTGAGGTCGGGCCGGGCCGAGAGCACGTTGGTGCGTAGGAAGCGGGCGTTGCCGTACTCGGTTTGGTTTACGAACAGCGTGTAGGGCTCATCCCCATCCGGTCCGGGTAGATCGTCCTGGGTGGTGATGTGGAATCCAGGCAAGGCAGCGCTTCTCCCTGGGCAGTGCATCAATCATCCGCCATCCGGCCAGGATGGTGATGATCTGCCAGCGGCTCTGCTGATCTGCGCCGATGAGCCCGCTGACGCCTGAATCGATCCGCGGCTGCAAGGCCGATCTACCGCCGATAGGTTCGGTGATCACAAAACCGCGCCGCCAGGACCCATACATCCAGCAGGAGCAGCACCGCTACCGCTCGCCGCGGGGCTTTCAGCACTGGGCCAATCACCTGGCCTTTGCAGCAATGATCGAGGCGACCCTGCAGTACATCGATGAGCTGCAAGATCCGATCGGCTTTTGGGCTGCGACCACCTGCCGCTGGGCCCGGATTGTGGAGGCGCCGCCCCGCTTCCTGGCGCCGGAGCTGACAGAAGCGTTCCGCCGCACCCCCTCGCCCTACCTCGATGAGCAGCTGCCGCAGGTACTGCCCTGCTTCCGGTTGATGCTTCCAGACGGTGCCCTATTCACAGAAGACGGGGTGCCGATACCGGTGGTGATTGTGGCTGACCTGCGGGTGATGACCAACTGGCTGCCGCCTATGGCCCAGCGCATCAGCGGCATCAGCTGCGTTGGTCTGGCCCTCGATGGCAGCACCTACCTCACCCGTCATTCCTTCCAGCAGATCGGTGAGCGCCAACCCACCGAGGAAGACATGAGCCACCCGGCCTGGCAGTGGGATGAGCAGGCGGTGCATAGCACCAACCAGCGCATGGAGGGCCTGGCAATCAATGCCCTGCTCGTGCAGCTCTACCAGCCGGAACTGCTCACCACCGGCCCGGCCGCCAAGGTGCGCAGCGGTAAGGGCTTCTCGGGTGGTGGTGGTGAGGACGACACCGGCTCGGTAAGCCCCCAGGGCCCCGTGTGGATTGGCAAGGACTTCCGGCTTGATCGCACCACCAGGGCGCCTGCACCGGGCAGCCCAAGCGGCGCCAGCAGCAGCGCCCCGCGCCGGCCCCACTGGCGCCGAGGCCACTGGCATACCGTGCTGCATGGCGAGAAACGCCAGAGCCGCCGGATGCAGTGGTTCCAGCCGGTGTATGTGGGGCTCAGCTGATCAGCCGGTGGCCGCTCAGCAGCATCGCCAGCACATGGCTGGCCTCCAGATTGTCTGGCTCACGCTCCAGCAGCTGCACAAGCAAGGGAATCGCCTCTTCGTTTCTGCCTTCTTCCAGCAGTGCGCGGACCTGCATCAGTTCGGTGCCGGGATCGCCTAGGGGTGTCCAGCTGATTTCAAACAGGCCCTCGGTGTAGGAACACGAGAAGCTGCCTTCCATCCCCTTATACGGCTCCTGATACAGCGCAAAGACCGCATCCACAAAGGCCTGTAACTCGACGTCGCGGCAGTCCTCCGGCAGCCGCGAGAGATGCACGTCCTCCTCCCGAAAGGAGACGGACATGGCAGGCAGTGCTGGAACTGTGGGTTCAGCCATGGAAACGGAGGGGGCTCCCCTCAGGTTGCTGCCCCTGTAGCCCCTCCCGCCAGGAATCTGGAGGACCAGGCTTGCCGACTGATCTGAAGCATCCACTGGATGACCCGGGCTGACGCACGTCGAGGTGATGTCCACTGAAGAAGGGGCGAAAGCCCCCAGCCCTCAGAAGGGCAGCAGAGCCTCCAGCTCGGGATCCAACAGGGGCTCAGGCTGCTCGGCCTGCCGCTCGATCAGCAGATCTTCCAGCAGCCCAGCGAGGCGAACCAGCCCCCGGCCCCAGCACTCTTCGCTGAGCCAGAGGAGAAGACCATCGCTGCTGGCGGAGAAGCGCAGACGGCGGGCGGCATGGACATGAACGGACTCGTTAGCCGGAGCGAATAGCGTGGCCATGGCGGACCCAGCGCAGGACCTGGCCTCCCGGCGGGGCGGGGGCAAGGAACCGCGACGATCCCCGATGTGCCGCGTCATGCGGCACCACCGTCAACCAACCGCGGGCATGGCCCCGATCCTTGACGCCGCCCCGCACACTGACGAGGCCTGCGCGGCAGCCATCAAGAGGTTCCGTGGCTCAGGCTGCTGCGGCCGGTTCGGTAGTGGCGTGCTCCGCCAACGACCTGTGCCACTGCTCCAGCCACTGCTCAGGCCTGTAGCGATCGCCATGGAGCCACAGGGTGCTGAGCTCCTCGGGGCTGTAGCCGCGAAAGCCGGTGAGCACGGCATAGAAGCCCTTGCGGTGTTCCTCCCCCGCCAGGGCCATCAGCTCAGCAAGGGCCGTGGCTGGATCGAGCTGGTGCGCCTCGATCAGGCTGCGCAGCTGCTGCCGCCAGCGGTTGCTGAGCAGGGCGGCCTGGCGCGGCCCGATCACCGGCGCCGGTGACACAGCGAATCTCTCTGGGACGGGCCGCAGGCCGCCGTAGCAGACCCAGAACTCCAGTGGCCCCCAGACGGGGCACTCCGCATCTCCGAGGGGGATAGCGGCCTCAAGCTTCTGGCGCAGCTCCCGATCTCCGAACCGCCCCCAGTCGCCGGACGCGATGCGGCGGTTGAGCTCCCAGAGCTGCCAGAATGCTCGCTGGCGCAACTCACCGGCCTTGCCCTGCTCGATCACCGAGAGGTTGCCGTAGGAGATCACCAGCTTGGGCTCGCCGATCGCCTCCGCCCAGTTGAAAGCTGTGTACTGGCTCCAGCCGTTGTGGCGCCGCCAGTTCAGCAGCATTCGCCCGAAGGCCAGACGACTGCTGACCTGCTGCGCCAACAGCTCTGTGTAGGTGGGGATCGCTTGGGCCTGGACAGTTGGGGCAACCATGGTGCTTGCTGTGGTTGGCAGTGCACCAGCTATTGCCACTGATGATTCCGGGACCCCACCAACACGGGCCTGACCCAGCTATTGCCTGACCCGCCCCGCTCTGGAGCGGTGTCTTTGCGTATGACTTGTCGGTCCGTGTGGTGGGGCAACCACCCGGGGAGTCCCGTGACCTCATAGGAGTCCGACGTTCCCGTCCCGTCAGTGGCCTGTCCGTCTGCCCGGTTGGTTGCACCCCCTCCCCTCTACCAGCAGCGATGACCGCAGCGACACTGCCCAGTTCAGAGACCAGCACCAGCCATGACGTGGTTGTCGGCATCGACACCCACAAGCACACCCACATGGCGGTGGCCCTGGGCGCCAATGGCGGCTGGCTGGGCAGCCTGCAGCTCAATGCCAAGCGCAGCGGCTACAGGGAGCTGATCAGCTGGAGCGCGGGTTTCGGCACCAACCCGGTCTTTGCGGTGGAGGGAACCGGTTGCTACGGCGCCGGGCTCTGCCGGGCCCTGCAGGGTGCAGATCTCCCCGTGGTGGAAGTGAACCGACCGGATCGCTCCACGCGGCGGCGCATCGGCAAGGACGACAGCATCGATGCAGAGGCCGCAGCAAGGTCCTTCATCGCTGGCACAGCAACAGTCATCCCCAAGGCCGGTGACGCTCTTGTGGAGATGATCCGCATGTTCAAGGTGGCCAAGGATTCGGCCACCGCGAACCGCACCGCGGCTCTCAATCAGCTGCACGCCATCGTGGTGACGGCGCCGGCAGCGTTGCGGGAACGGCTGCAGCGGCTCAAGAGAAAGGAGCTGGTCGAAAGCTGCGCAGGCCTGCGTTCTGGCGAGATCACCACCCCTCTGGCGGCCGCCAAAATGACCCTGCGCACCCTCGCCCGTCGCATCCAGCAGCTGGATCAGGAGCTCAAGGAATCCATCGCGCAGCTGGATCAGCTGACGATGCAGCTGTGCCCCGAGCTGCGCCACACCTACGGGGTGGGCGTGGACATCAGCGCCACCCTGGTCGTGGCCGTCGGCGACAACCAGGAACGGATGAAATCCGAGTCCTCATTCGCTGCTCTCTGTGGCGTCAATCCCCTGCCGGCCAGCTCCGGCAAGGTGGTGCGACACCGACTGAATCGCAGCGGCAACCGCCAAGCCAACTGTGCCCTGCACCGCATCGTCATCTGTCGGTTGCAGCGACACCAGCAGACCAGGGACTACGTCGAGCGCCGTACCGCAGAGGGCCGCACGATGAAGGAGATCATTCGCTGCCTCAAGCGGTTTGTCGCCCGCGAGGTGTTCGGCATCCTGCGTGGGGGGCCCGCAGTGCGTACAGCAGCGGCCTGATGCGTAGAGGCTGCAGCAAGCCCAGGCTCCCGCCAGATCCGTTGCCTGCCGCTCCACGGCGGGCAACGGATCTGGCGGAACGAGAGCCGGTCGGCGGTTCAGCTGTCAACGGGGATCAGCACGTCGAGTAGCTCGGTCCGCAGCGACTGGCCTGGTTGCTCTGGCACGATCAGAACGACGGCCTTGGCCTCGATCAGCTCGCTGTCGTCAGCCATGGCCTCGCCATCGGCCTCCCAGCTCTCCAGCGCCGCATCCAGCCAGCGGGTCTTTGTTTCCAGGAAGGTGATTGCCTCGTCGGGGCTCCAGCGGGCCTCGCTGCCGCGACAGGGATAGCGCTGCAGAAGCTCCAGGATCCCGATCTCCTGCAGCTCAGGGGTGCCGGTGGGATCGCGCACCAGAACGGTGTCGGCATCGGTGGCGTTGTCGA
>NZ_JAGQBY010000047.1:0-18358 GCF_024345875.1 Synechococcus sp. EJ6-Ellesmere | reverse complement strand
CCGCCCCGCTGGCGCCAGCGCTGCACCGTGGGGGGGGATCTGATGGCCGCTTACTCCGAGGAGGCGCGGGCGGTGGCTGCTCTGCCGGAGGGGGAACGGCTGGCCCAGCTGACCGGCTCCAAACGGGCGAGATTGCAGGGGGGTGTACCCTTCGCGCTTGATACCGCCGATCGCCTCGCCCGCCTGCGGCCCGGGTGTCGCTTCATGCTGCCGGTGGCGCCTACCACCAGCGTGGCCGATCTGCTGGCCTACGGAGGCAGCGGCAACCCGATTCAGCGCCACTACGGCGGTCAGCCTCCCCGGCTGCTGGAGCCGGAGTCCGGCTCCGGTCAGCGCTGGCTGATCAGCGGGGCCGGCACGCCCGTTCTGCTGTTCGAGCAGCATCCGGCCCATGGCCCCCTCAGCCAGTGCGCTCTGGCGCTCACCACCGTGGGAGCGAACACCGCTGAACTCGGGGCCCTCGGGGTGCCGATGATCGTGCTGGTGCCCACCCAGCATCTGGAGGTGATGCAGGCCTGGGACGGCTGGCTCGGTCTGCTGGCGCGCCTGCCCCTGCTGCGCTGGTTGCTGGGTCTGGCGCTGACGGCCTGGCGCATGCGCCAGCGGGGGTTTCTGGCCTGGCCGAACATCTCGGCTGGCCGTGCCGTGGTGCCCGAGCGGGTGGGATCGATCACGCCGGCTGAGATCGCCGCCGAGGCCAACGAGTGGCTGGCCCATCCCGAGCGGCTGCGGGGCCAGCGCGACGATCTGCGCAGCCTGCGGGGTCAGCCCGGGGCCGTGGCGGCCCTGGCGGCGATGGTGCAGGAGCTTCTGCCCGCTGCCTAAATTGACGGCAGCAGACCCTTCTTGCCCCATGGCCAGTTCCGACACGACCTCCGCCACTCCAGCCCCCTCTGATCCCGACTGGCGCGAGCGTCTCACGCCCGAGCAGTATCAGGTGGCCCGTTGTGGCGGCACCGAGCGGGCCTTCACCGGCGCCTACTGGAACACCAAGCAGGAGGGCCGCTACGACTGCATCTGCTGCGGTTCGCCCCTGTTCGGCTCCAGCGCCAAGTTCGATTCCGGCACGGGCTGGCCGAGCTTCTGGGACGGGCTCGATGCGGGGGCGATCACCACCGTTGAAGACCGCAGCCACGGCATGGTGCGAACGGAAATCCGCTGTGCCAAGTGTGAGGCCCACCTGGGCCATCTCTTCCACGACGGCCCCGGTCCCACGGGCCTTCGCTACTGCGTGAATTCCGCCTCTCTGAACTTCGAGCCGGCGGGGTGAGGCCTGGCCGTCCGCTCCGCGGGTTCACCAGGGATCCGAGAAGCGCTCCTCATTCGTGCGGGGTCGAGCTGGGGGCTCCAGCACCTCTGGTTCCGGCTCCTGCCTCACGCGGTAGGGCTCGGGCTCCACATCCAGGGGCTGCCGCTGATCTCCGCTGGAGCGCAGAGGAGCCTGGCGGGGCTGCTGGGGCAAAGGGCTTCGGCGGCGTGGTTCGTCGTCGAACTCGTCTTCGTCGAGGTACCGCCGCTGGCGCAGGGGTTCCTGACGGCGGCGCTCCAGCTCCACATACTCCAGTTCTTCCTGATCCTCCACTTGCACGGCACGGCTGGAGGCGGGCTGGATCCGGCGCTGCTCCTGGACACTTGGCTGCCCGGAGGCCAGCTGGTTCTCCACCGGCACCATGGTCTGGCGGAAGCGATCCCGCTCCTCCTGCTCCCAGCTGGGGCCGCCGATGCCCAGTTTCTCGAGCAGGCCGCTGCCCAGTTGCTTGAGTTTCTCCTCAGCGCCCTCGTACACGATGATCCGATCGGGCCCGCTGCTCACGATCTCCTCGACACTCAGTTCCCAGGTGCTGAGCACCCCTTCGCCGAGCAGGGGAACACCCAGAGCCCCCAGCACCAGGGTGGTGAGCTCGCCGGTTTCGATGTCGAAGCTGAAGCCGAGCACCCGGCCCAGTTGCTCGCCCGACTCGCTGATCACCTGGCAGTTGATCACCTTGCTGTAGCGCTCGGGATTGAATCCCTCAGCCAGGGAATCGGCGGAATCCACCAGCACCACATCGCCCACCTGGCGGATGCGATCGAGCGGCATCCAGCGGGGAAGGCCCGGCAGAAAGCGGGTGAGGGGGTTGTCACGCAGGCCGAGCGCCACCACCTCGCGGCGGTCGATGTCGACCACCACTTCGCCCACCACCCCCAGCCGGCGGCCGGTGTCGCGGGTGATCACCTGGGTTCCCATCAGCTCGGAGCGCAGCCACAGCCTGTCGCTGGGGGCGGCGCCTGAAGGGTCGGCGGAGGGAGGAAAGGAAGAGGTCAAAGGCCAGATCCCGGGCGGGTGTCGGCAAGGTGAGCGGTCGAATCATTGTGACCCACCGCACCGGTTCAGGCGGCGGTGGGCATCCCGACCACCTGGGTGTGGGCGCCGCGGGCCTGGGTCACCCCCACCGTGCGGGTGGCGGCGGCGATCATCGGCCTGCGGTGGCTGACCACCAGGAACTGGGCCTGATCGGCCTGGCTGGCGATCAGGGCGGCCAGCCGCTCCACATTCACCCCATCGAGGAAGCTGTCGACCTCATCGAGGGCATAGAAGGGGGAGGGGCGGAAGCGCTGCAGGGCGAACAGGAAGCTCAGGGCTGTGAGCGATTTCTCCCCTCCCGACATCGAGGCCAGCCGGCGCACGGTCTTGCCCTTGGGGTGGGCCACCAGGGTAAGTCCGCCTTCGAGGGGCTGGGCCTCGTTCTCGAGCTGCAGGTGCCCTTCGCCTTCGGAGAGCCCGGCGAAGATCGTGCGGAAGTGGCCATCCACGGCGTGGAACGCCTCCAGGAACGCCTCCTGGCGGAGGGTGGCCACGGTCTCGATGCGCAGCAGCAGCTCCTCCCGCTCGCTGGAGAGCACCTCCAGCCTGCCGGCAAGGTCGGCCAGGCGTTGCTCCAGCTGCTCGAGTTCCTCCAGGGCCAGCATGTTCACCGGCTCCAGGGCCTCCATGCGCTGCTGCAGCCTCTGCAACTCCTGCTGCAGTGCCTCAAGGCCCGCTGAGCGCAGCTCTTCGGAGATCTCGGGCAGGGGATCGGGCAGGGCCCGCTCCATCGCTTCCAGCCGCAGGGCCAGGGCCCGCTCCTGCTCGCTGAGTGCCAGGCGCTCCTCCCCCAGCCGCTGCAGCTCCCACTGGCGTTGCTGCAGGGCCTGCCGTTGCTGGCCCACCTGGGCCTCGGCGGCATCGCGGGTCCGGCGCCGTTCGCCGAAGCGTTCCTGCAGCTGCTGCTGCTGCTCTTCCAGCTCCGCGCGCCGCTCCTGGCCCTGGCGTTCCTGCTCACGGCGCTGGCGGTCCCCCTCCGCCCGGCTGGCCACGGCCTGCTGATGCCGCGTTTCCTCCACGGCGAGGGCTTCGGGCTGCTCCCCGAGGCGGGTGAGGCTCAAGCTGCGCTCCCGCTGGGCCAGCACCAGGCCGTCCCGCTGCTCGCGGGCAGTGGCCAGTCGCTGATCGGCCGCCTCCAGGTCGTGCTGCAGTCCCTGCCAGCGGGAACTGTCACCCGACGCCTGGGCCTCGGCCTCGGCCATCTCAAGCTCGGCCACCTCCAGCAGCAAGGGGGCCAGCTCGCGCTCCAGCTGCTGGCTTCGCTGCTGGCCGCTCTCCAGGCCGTCCCGGGTGTGGTTACGCCGTTGCTGGAGCTGCTCCAGCCGTTGCAGCTGGGGCCCCAGGGCCCGCTCCGCCGCAGCCCGCTCCGCCGTCAGGGCGGCTCGGCGCTGCTGGCCCTCCTCCAGCGCCGGGCGCAGCTGCTCCAGCTGCCGGCCCAGATCGGCCTCGCGGCGGCGGCAGACCACCAGGCTCTCCCCCAGCTCCAGCAGGCGGCGCCGGTGGGGCTCCGCTTCGTCCTGCTCCCCGGCCCGCCCGAAGCTGAGCTGGCCTGAGCGCTGCTGCAGGCTGCCGCCGGTCATGGCGCCGCTGCGCTCCAGCAATTCCCCTTCCAGAGTCACGGCCCGGCAGCGGCCGAGTTCACGGCGGGCGCTGGCAAGGTCTTCGAAGACCAGGGTGTCGCCGAAGACGTGGCGGAAGACCTCGGTGTAAACGGGCTCGAAGCGCAGCAGATCGACGGCGCGGCCCACCAGTCCGCCAGCGCCGGAGCGACCGGTTCCGGCACGCTCCAGGGCGGCGTTGCCACCTCCACTGCCACCGCCGCGGATCTTGTTGAGCGGCAGAAAGGTGAGGCGACCGGCCCGGCGGCTCTTGAGCAGTTCGATCGCCTGGGAGGCGATGCGGTCGTCGTCGACCACCACCTGGGCCTGGCGGCCGCCCGCGGCCACTTCCAAGGCTAGCCGGAAGCGCTCATCCACCTCGGCCAGCTGAGCCACGGGGCCGTGCAGCCCCCCCAGACCCGATTCCAGCAGCAGGCGCAGGGCGCCGGTGCCACGGCTCTCCTGGAGGGTGTCGCGGCGGCTCTCGATCCGAGCGATCTCCCGCTCCAGCTGGGCCTGCTCCTGCTCCAGGCGGGTTCGGGTGCGTTGCTGCAGGGCCAGGGCTTCGGCCAGCTCCTGGGCCTGACTCTGTTGCTGCTCCACCAGGGCCTGCATGGCTTCGGCTTCGGCCAGCAGCTCCTGCAGGCGCTGCTGCTGAACTTGGTCGTCGCTGCCACCGCTGGCCAGCTCCGCCTCCAGTTCCTGCAGGCGCTCCTCGGCCTGGCGCAGCCTCTCGCTGAGCTGCTGCTGTTCTGCCAGCAGGGGCGCCACCGCCTGCTGCAGCTCCTGCCGGCGCTGGCTGCGGCGCTTCTGCTCCTCCAGCCAGGTGCCGGAGCGGCCCGCCACCTCTCCAAGCCGCCGGCGGGAGAGCTCCACCGCCCCTTCGGCGCTCAGGCAGGCCTGCTCCGCCGCCGCCAGGGCCCCGGCATGCTGCTCATCGGCGCTGAGCTCCTGGCGCTGGCGTTGGAGTTCGGCGTGCTGGCGCTGCAGCTCCTGGCGCTGACCCTGCAGGGCCTCCGCCTGTTGCTGCTGGCGCTCCGCCTGGCGCTTGAGCTCGCGGGCGCTGGTCTCGAGGCCGGCCAGTTCCGCCTGCACCACCAGCAGGCTGTCTTCGCCGAGGGCCTTGACCTCGGCCTGCAGCAGGGCGAGACCTGCGCTGGCCTGCTCCAGGGCTGCTTCGGCGGCGGCGAGGGCGGTGCGGTCACTCTGCTCCTGGGCCTCCAGGGCCTGCTGGCGCCGGCGCACGGCCCCCAGCTGGGTGCCCGCCTGCTCATGGGCGAGCACCTGCTCCTGCAGGCGGCCGAGCTGCTGACGCTGGCGCAGGTCCTGGTAGGTGCGGGCCTTGGCGCAGTCGCGCTCAAGCCGCTGGCGGGCCCCCAGCAGCTCCTGTTCCACGATCCGGCAGCGTTCCTGGCGCTCCTGCACCTCATCGAGCTTGACGCGGGTCTGGTCGATGCGGGAATCGAACAGGGCGACTCCGGCCAGTTCATCAATCAGGCCACGGCGGTCGCGGGCGCCCATCGAGACGATCCGGGTCACGTCCCCCTGCATGACCACGTTGCTGCCCTCGGGATCCACCCGCAGGCGCCGCAGCTGGCTCTGCAGTTGCTGCAGGTTGCAGGGAACCCCATCGGCGCTGTAGCTGCTGCTGTAGGTGCCGCCGGGGGCCAGCCGCAGCCGCCGGCTCACGGTCCATTCCTTCTGTCCCGCCTGAATCCAGGGACCCTCCGCCGGGGGCTCAAGGCCGGCCTCGGCCGGATCGGGCTCCCAGTCGCTGAGGTCGAAGCGCACGCTCACCACCGTTTCGGCGGCCTTGCCCTGGCGCACCGTGGCGCTGTTGATCAGATCGGGCAGGCGCTCGGCGCGCATGCCGCGGCTGCTGGCCAGGCCGAGGCAGAACAGCACCGCGTCAAGGATGTTGCTCTTGCCTGAGCCGTTGGGACCGGTGATCACGGTGAAGGATGGCTCCAGCCGGATCGCCATCGCTCCGCCGAACGACTTGAACTGAGCGAGTTCGACCTGATTGATGTAAACCAACAGGCCCGCGTGCAGTGCTGAGCAGTTCGAACTTAGCGGAGCTGCTGACGATCTCAAGCCCCTACCTATCCTGAGAGCCAAAGTCCCCGAGGAATGTCACGTCATGGAACCCGAAACCCCCACCGTCAGTCGCGACCGCTTCCGCGAGCGCTTTGACGCCCTGCTGCCCACCATCCAGCGTGAGTGGCCGCAGGTGGCCCGCGAAACCCTGGAGGCCACCCGCGGCAGCCTGGATGAGGTGGTGTCAGTGATCGCCCAGCAGACCGGCCGCACCGCCAGTGGCGTGCAGGAGCAATTGCTTGACCTGGTCCATGCGGCGGGTGACCGCACCCGCGACCTGGTGGATCGCATCGGCCCGCTGGAGGAACAGCTGGAGCATCTGCTCGATGAACTCAACAGCAGCCTGCGGCCACGGATCGAGAAGCCCGTGCGTGATCGCCCCCTGCTGGCGGTGGGCGTGGCGGCGGCGGTGGGCCTGATCGCCGGACTGCTGCTGGCTCCGGGCCGGCGCTCCTCATGAGTTCGGCCGACGATGAGCGCCGGGGGCGGCGCTCAAGCGGCGCCGGGATGGGCCGGGTGGCGGCAGGTCGCGTCACTGCCCTGGTGACGTCGGTGATGGACCTGCACGTGCGCATCGCCTTGCAGGAGGTGGACCATGAAAAGCGGCGGCTGATCAGCGGTGGCGTGCTGCTGGCGGCCGGCGGCACGCTGATGCTGCTGGCATCAGTGGCTGGCCACGTGGCCCTGGTGTTGTGGCTGCACCAGAGCTTCGGCTCGGGTTGGCTTCAGGCTGTGTTGCTGCTGCTGGTGGGGGATCTGGTGCTGGCTGGTGTGCTGCTGCGCATCGGCGGTCAGCTGATTCAGGGCCCTTATCTGCCCCAGACCACCGCCGGAGTCAGCAAGCTCACCCGTGCCCTGCTGGGCCGATGAGCCCGAAGCCGTTCCCCAGCTCCAGCCACGACCCCGCGGAGCTGGAGCCGCCGCATCAGGACTCGCCGCAGCAGGAATCATCGGAGCAACGCCGCCAGGACGTGCTCCTCACCGAGCTCTGGTGCCAGATGCTGATCGATTGCCACGATCTGGCCGAGGCGCTGCCCGAGGGCCTGCCATCCGAGCCGGTGCCCAGCCGGATCTGGAGCAGCCTGCGCCGGGAGTCGGTACCCAGCGCCACCAGCCTGGGGCGGTTGTCACCGGAGATCCGGGCCGAATTGCGCCTGCAGACCGGCTGTGCCTGTGGCTTCCACCACCTGCAGCAGATCGGCTACGCCGATGTGTGCGAGCGGGCCAACCAGCTGCAGACCGCTGGGGATGAGGGCTCCTATCTCGGCGGCTGTCTGCTGCTGCTGCTTTCCCTGGTGCTGAGCCTGCCCCCCAGCGAAACGATGGTGGCCCAGCTCAGCCAGCACTACAGCAATGCCGACGCCGATCTGGAGCGCAGCGAACAGTTCCTCTTCGAGCTGATGCTCTCGCTGCTGGCCCGTCACACCCAGGAGGTGCTCCAGGCCTGCCCCCAGGAGGACGACGAGGCGTAGGTGCTGCCAGCAGAGCCAGTGGCTCAGCGGATCTCGTAGTTCAGCCAGCGGCAATCGATGCCTCCATTGCTCACTGGAATCCGCCGCCGGGCCTTCATGCGCAGGGCCCCGGTGAGTGCCGGGTTGCCGCTGAGCAGCCAGAGGCTCCAGCCGGAGCAGCGCTGCTTGAGCATCGCGCCGAGGTCGGCGTAGAGACCTTCGAGGTCTTCGCCGCCACTGAGCCGGGCGCCGTAGGGAGGGTTGCAGACGATCACGCCGGGCCCATTCGGCGGCTGGAAGTCGCGGCAGTCGCCTTGCTGCAGTTGCACGTGCTCCGCCACGCCGGCGCTGACGCTGTTGGCACGGGCCTGCACGAGCACACCGGCGTCGCGCTCCAGACCCATGATCGGCGCCAGCGCGGGGGGCGCCGCCGACAGCGCCTGCGCGGACCGCTCCTCCCGCTCCCAGAGCGTGCCCTGGATATCTGGCCAGTGGCGCAGCACCTGCGGCCGCGGCACTCCACCCAGTGGATCGAGGCCCGGCACGCGGCCGAGCTGCCGGCAGGCGGCTTCGATCAGCAGGGTGCCGGAGCCGCAGAGGGGATCGGCCAGGGGCACCGAGCCATCCCAGCCCGTGAGCGCGATCAGGCCACTGGCCAGGTTTTCCTTCAACGGCGCCAGGCCCACGGCGGCCCGCCAGCCGCGGCGGTGCAGGCTGCCGCCAGCCCCGTCCACGCTCAGCACCCCCACGCCGCCTCGTCCACCGCGTGCCTGGCCCAGGTGCAGGTGCAGGCAGAGCTCGGGGTCGTTGAGATCGATCGAGGAGCGCTCGCCCCAGCGCTGTCGCTGCCCATCCACCAGGGCGTTCTTCACCTGCAGAGCAGTGAAGTGGCTGTGGGCCAGACCAGGCAGGCTGCCACTCACATCCACCCGGAAGCTGCGGCTGGGCGGCAGCCACTGGTCCCAGTCGGCGGCGCCGGCCACGGCCTCATAGAGCTGGCGGGGGCCGTCGCAGCTGAAGCGGGCCAGCTCCCGCAGGATCCGGAAGGGAAGCCGGGCCTGCAGCTGGAGACGGTAGAAGCCCTCCAGATCGGTGCGAAGGGCCACGGCCCGCCGCAACACCTGCACCGAGGTGGCGCCCAGAGCTTTCAGCTCAGCGGCGCCTTCCTCCTCCAGACCGGGAGGCAGCACGGCCACACCGGCCAGCGGCTCGCCGATGAATCGGCTCATCCTGGCTTCGCTCTGGTGCCTGGGTTCGGTCATGCCCACCCTGTCGCTCTGCCCGTAGGCCCATGTCTGCTGTCACAATGACAAGGTCCGTCCTCGGGCGGACTAGGTGGCTCACACCGGTGCTTCGGACAGCGGTTCGATTCCGCTCAGCTCCATTCCACCCCGCTGCGGCGGCGGTGTCCGCGGGGCTGCAATGGTTTCGACGGGGTATGAGGAGGGTGACTGAAGCCTGCTCGGTAAGAGCAAACCCGTAACAGCGAACAACATCGTTCGTTTCTCCCGTCAGACCGCCCCTGTGGCTGCCTGACTCCTATAGGGAGATGGGGTAGGTCAGCCTTATCACCCAAATGACCCATGGGGGGCTGGAAGGCCCCCTTCCCTTTGGCATCAAGCCTGCGTTCAGGGCCCAAGTTCACGGCGAACTGAACCCATGGTCTTGACGTGTGGCGCGGTCATTGTTCTTGACTCCACATTTTCAGCAGACGGAGGGGCTCCACCGCCAAGGCGGTGACAGCCCCGAGGGGGTAAGGCCGGACCTCTCAATTGGCGGTCAAGTTCATTGCCGGATCCATGTTTCAGCCAGGGCATGATCAGCGCCCTCGAAGAAACGGGTCTCGGCATCGAGGAATCTCGAGACCAGCTTTTCGGCCAGGGCCTGCCAGGCCCTGTTGCCCACCACCGCCACCCGCCGGACCGCCCGGCGATGGTCGCGAACGAGCGCCAGGTGGCGCCCCAGGGCGCCGAGGCCGGCCCAGCCATCGAACTGACGCAGATCCAGCAGCAGCCTCACACCATCGATCCCCTGAATCTCAGCGTCGATGTCGGCTTCGATCCGTTCATAGGCACTGGCCTCGAGCGTGCCGATCAGCTCCGTCTCAATCACATCGCCGTCCCGCTTGATGTGCATCGTGCCCAGCGACTCCGCCAACCAGCGGCGGGCCTCCTCCAGGTCCGCGTTGGCGAACACCCTCACGGGGCAGGGCATCACCAGGCTGAAGGCCGCCACGGCCGTCCGCACCCAGGCCACATCCGACACCAGCGCCAGGCGCTCGAACCCATCCCAGTGCCGCAACGCCTCACGTCCGTCGGCCCAGGCCGCGCCCAGGTCGTAGCCCTCGAAGGCAGGCCCCAGCTGAGCGAGCAGCTTCAGGCGGTCGTGCTGCTCAAGGGCACGATCCAGCGCCGGCGTGAGCACGTGGTCATAATCGTCAGCGGTGATCTGCCCCTGGAAGGAAAAACCGAGGGTGCCGTCCGGCAGCCCGCTCATGCCTTCGATCATGGGACTTCCCTCAGGGATGCTCTACCAAAACCGTAGCCATCAGGCCGACGTGCGGCCACAGAAAAGGGCCCTCTTCAACCCATCAAACCGCTTGGTGTGTTTGATCAGCAGCCCATTCAGCGATGAGCAGTACCTCCAACGACTGCTGATCGCTGAAAAAAACCTGGCGAGTAGGCAGACGGACGGCCAGGAATGGGATCTCCAAGTGCGCACGCAGGAAGCCATCACGTGTGTGGCCAACACTTGCAAGCCCGATCCGAAACCTTGAAGGAGAAGTGGAATGGCAGATTCTGATTGAGTTCGAGCAGCCAGGGCGTTGCTGCCTGGATAGGACATGAACGATCACGGCAAGGCCTGATCGATGCACGCCTCGCTCTCTCCGCAGTGGTTGCCACACTTCAGCTAGGCCCTAAGCTGAGGAGGTTCAGTTTGCGGATCTTTGGGCGGTAGACCGCTGGCACCAAGGCCGTAATTTTATTTGGTGGAACTGAGTGATGGTGTCAACAGGAATGACGGATTTATTCATAAAGACAGGAGTTGCCCGTAGCCTTTTTGCTGGGGTCTGTGCAGGCTTTGTTGCCGTCGCGGCAGGGGTGGTTGGGGCCCCTGGCGCGGGGGCGGCTGAGGCGGAAGCCCTGGCGCTGCTCAAGGGAATGACCACCTACATGGGCGCTCAACAGGCCATGTCATTCCGTTACGACGCCGATCTGGATGTCGTGACCGCGGAACAGCAACGGCTCACGCTGGCCAGTTCCGGAACGGTCTCGCTGGCGCGCCCCGGTCGCATCCGTGCCACCCGATCCACCGGTTTAGCCGACGTCGAAACGGTCTTTGATGGCTCCACTTTCACCCTGCTGGGCAAGCAGGCCAACGTCTATATGCAGGTTCCGTTCAAGGGCACGATCGCAACCCTGGTGGATGAGCTCAAGGACAAGTACCGCAGGCCGCTCCCGGCTGCTGATTTATTGTTGCCAGGGGCCTATGCCGAACTCACCGAGGGTGTCACGGATGTCAAGGATCTCGGCAGCGGCGTCGTGGGTGGTGTCGAGTGCGATCACCTCGCGTTCCGTAAAAAGGATGTCGATTTCCAGATCTGGATCGCCCAGGGGAAGCGTCCCTATCCCTGCCGCTACGTGATCACCTCCAAGACTGTACCTGGCTCGCCTCAATACAGCGTTCAACTCAGTAACTTCAAAACGGGATCCGCGGCCGTCGGCCAGTCCTTCGCTTTTGTTCCGCCCCCGGGGGCCAGGGCCATCAGCAAGGATGAATTGAAGACCATCAAGTCCATGGGCGAACTGCCCAGTAACTTCGTTCAAAGAGGAACTCCATGACCACCACCCGCAATACGGCTGCTCTCCTTGCCGCCCTCGCCCTGGCTGGCTCAGGCCCGCTGCACACCGTCCCAGGCCAACTCCTGAATGCCCTGGTCCCGCCGGCGCAGGCCCGAGTGGGCCGTCCGCTCACGCCCGTCAGCGTGGCCGGAGTGGGTCGGCGCACCGTGCGTCGCTGTGCCGTTGGCGTCTACGACTGCTGAACCCACGGCCCCCCATGAGCCGCCCTGAGCTGCCCCACCTTCCCGATTGGTCTGCCTTGCCGGCGGACCTCAGGGAGCAGGTGGAGCAGTGCAATCCTGAAACCCAGTGGTTCTGGAAGGGGCTGGAAGACAGCGATGGTTTTGAGCGGTTGCTGATCATCATCCGCCATGCCCTCGCTGAATCCGACTGCCCCGCAGGCGCTCACCAGCTGGAGGAGCCCCCACTTTGACGACATACTCAGCGCCAGGACAGCGTCATAGCTTCCGTACCAAGGTCTGATCTGCCTTCAGGCCGCCTTCCTTCAACCCCATGACCAGCGCGGCCACGCACGACAAGCTGCAGAGGCTTCAAACCGTTGGCATCTTCGCGGCCACGCCGGTCGAGGTGCTGCTCCAGCTTGCCGAAGCTGTGGAGGAAGTTCATCTCGCTGCTGGCGAGCAGCTGTTTGCCAAGGGGGATCTCGGCACCTCCATGTATGTGATCGTCAGCGGCCAGGTGCGCATTCACATCGGCGACCAGACCGTGGTGGAACTTGCCGATGGCGAAATCGTGGGGGAGCTGGCCGCCCTCGATCCGGAACCTCGCTCGGCCTCCGTCAGCGCAATCGATCCCACCACGCTGTACCGCATCGAGCAGGCCACCTTGCAGGCCCTGATGGTCGATCATCCCGAAATTGTTCAGGCCGTGATCAAGGAGCTGGCCCAGCGCCTGCGTGACACCACCGCCCCCTATGGCTTCGGCTGATCGCTTCCGCTTCAGCGGCTGCTGGTGCCTCCCCCGGTCTTGGCCTTGAAGCCACTCCAGACGGCCAGTTCCTCGATGGTGAGCAGGCCTTCACGCCGCTCGCCATCAAGATCCCAGGTGGGGAACGCCCGGATCTTTGCGGCCTGGCAGCGTTCACGCCCGGCCTGATCCTTGTCGCATTCCACGTAAGGCAAGCGCCGGCCCGCTTCAGTGCCGAAGAGGTTCTTCTGATGGAAGCAGTGGGGGCACCACCAGGCGCCGTAGAAGATCGCACCCCGTGTTCGCAGGTGCTCCACCAGCGCCTTCTGCTCCGCCGTGGAGGGGCTCACGGCTTCCCCGATGCTGCCGCTGGTGCTGCTCGATGGACTGCCACCACGGGCGAGGGCCTGGTTGCGGCTGCTGCCGGCAGCCCCCACCAGCACCAGGCTGAGGCTCATCAGCGCCAGGGAAAACAACCGGGTGGGCAGCCGGTGGCCGGACGAGGCGTCAGGCATGGAACTCGCACACTCAGATGCTCCGAGGCTAAGGCTGCGTTCGGGCTTCCGCCCTTTCTGGGGCCACCCGTTCAAGCCTCTGGCTGGGACACTGGAACTGAGATTCGCCACCTCGCGAACCGATGAGCTTGCCTCGATGAGTGCCAACGGCTACCGCGACTATTTCAAGGTGCTGGGCGTCGAGCGCAGTGCGGATGCCGATGCCGTCAAGCGCTCGTTTCGCAAGCTGGCCCGCCAGTACCACCCGGATGTGAACCCCGGTGATGCCACGGCCGAGGCCAAGTTCAAGGAGATCAGCGAGGCCTATGAGGTGCTCTCCGATCCCGACAAGCGTCGGCGCTATGAGCAGTTCGGCCAGTACTGGAGTCAGGCCGGCGGGGCGCCTGGCGGGGCCCCGGGCTTTGATGTGGATTTCGGCCGCTACGGCAACTTCGACGAATTCATCAACGACCTGCTCGGTCGCTTCGGTGGGGCCCAGGGGAGTTCCGGTTTTGGGGCAGGCCCCGGAGGTTTCGGGTTCTCCGGTGGTTTTCCCGGCGGCTTCCCCAGCGGTTTCGGCGGACCGGCCACGGGTCGCAGCGGCACCCTCAACCTGGACGCGGAAGCCACCATCAGCCTCAGCTTTGCCGAAGCGTTCCGGGGCTGCGAGCGCACCCTGGCCGTCAACGAAGAGCGGGTGCAGGTGCGCATTCCGCCAGGGGTGCGCAGTGGCAGCCGCCTGCGCCTCAAGGGCAAGGGCAACCTGCAGCCCGGCACCGGACGCCGCGGCGATCTCTATCTCAACCTTCAACTTCAGGACCACCCGATCTGGCGCCTGGATGGCGATCAGCTGCGCGCCGATCTACCCCTCAGCCTCGATGAACTGGCCCTGGGCGGCGAGGTGAGGGTGGCCACCCCCGACGGGGAAGCCACCGTGCAGGTGCCTCCCGGTGTGGCCCTGGGCCGCAGCCTGCGCCTCAAGGGCAAGGGCTGGCCGGTCAAGGACGGCCGTGGGGATCTGCTGCTCAGCCTCACCCTCAAGCTTCCGGAGCAGTTCAGCGAGGCCGAGCGGCAGTTGCTGGAGAAGCTGCGCCAGGCCCGCAGTCTTGATCCTCGCCGTGAGTGGATGAAGGCGGCCCAGCTCTGAGTGCCATCCAGAAAATAATGAATTGAATTGAACTGAGAGGAATCATCTGATCCTCCTATGGTGGATGCTTGGCACCCAGCTAAGCCCACTTTCGATGACTGCCGGGATCAGACTTGCTGGCGAATGTGAGGCTGAAAATGGGGGCGGAAGCCTGGGCTTTAGGATGGTCTCAAGTGATCCGACTGCATGGAGCTGACCTACCGTCCGCGGCGCCTGCGCCGCTCACCGGCTCTGCGGGCCATGGTGCGCGAGTTTCAGCTGAGCCCGGCGGATTTCATCCTGCCGTTGTTCGTTCATGAAGGTGCCAGCAACGAGCCGATCGGTGCCATGCCCGGTGCCTTCCGCTGGAGCCTCGAGGGGCTGGTGGAGGAGGTGGGCCGTGCCTGGGATCTCGGCATCCGCTGCGTGGTGCTCTTCCCGAAGGTCGCCGATGGTCTCAAGACCGAAGACGGAGCTGAATGCTTCAACGAGGGTGGCCTGATCCCCCGGGCGATCCGACGGCTCAAGCAAGACCATCCCGGCATGGCGATCATGACCGACGTGGCCCTCGACCCCTACTCCTGTGATGGCCACGACGGCATCGTCAGCGCCGAAGGCGAGGTGCTCAATGACGAGACCGTGGCGATCCTCTGTCGCCAGGCGGTGGCCCAGGCCAGGGCCGGCGCTGATCTGATCGGCCCCAGCGACATGATGGATGGCCGCGTGGGCGCCATCCGCGAGGCCCTCGATGAGGAGGGATTCGAGCACGTGGGGATCATCAGTTACACCGCCAAGTACGCCTCCGCGTATTACGGGCCCTTCCGCGAAGCCCTGGATTCCGCCCCGCGCACCGACTCCAGCAAACCCATTCCCAAGGACAAGAGCACCTACCAGATGGATCCGGCCAATGGCCGTGAGTCGCTCACCGAAGCCCTGCTCGATGAGCAGGAGGGTGCCGACATCCTGATGGTGAAGCCAGGCCTGGCCTACCTCGACATCATCCACCGCCTGCGCGGCGAAACCGAACTTCCGATCGCCGCTTACAACGTCAGCGGTGAATACTCCATGGTCAAGGCGGCCGCCGAGCGGGGCTGTATCGATGAGCGTGCGGTGGTGCTGGAGACCCTACTCTGCTATAAACGGGCCGGGGCCGACCTGATCCTCACGTATCACGCCTGCGAGGCAGCCCGTTGGCTGCGGGAAGGCTGATCACGGCGGTGCCCAGCGAAGCCGGAGCCGCCCCGGTGGTGCCCTCCGGCCAACCAGAATGGTGCCTGCGACAGGGAATGGCCATGGCCGTGCAGCGACTGGGCCATGTGGCCGTGCGGGTGCAGGACATGGCCCGGGCCAAGGCCTTCTACGAGGCGCTCGGTCTGCGCGTCACCTGGGATGCCGACGACTGGGCTTACCTCCAGTCGCCCGAATCCGGTGATGGCATCGCCCTGCTGGCCCCCAGCTACCGCCAGGCCGGCCCCCATTTCGCCTTTCACTTCGAGGACCGCGCCGGGGTGGATCGGGTCCATGCCCAGCTCGAGGCCTCCGGCCACCGGGTCGGGCCCGTCCATGACCATCGCGATGGCACCGCTTCTTTTTACCTGCAGGATTCCGAGGGCAACTGGTTGGAGATGCTCTACGAGCCCGCCACCGGCATCGCCTCCAACACCGGCCAGGCGGTGATTCCGCTCCAGGCGCGTGCCCAGGCCAGGCGAGGGCAGGAGCCGGTTTGAGCCCCCCCGCCATGGAGGCGATCGCCGCCGAAGCCCTGGAGCTGCTCGAGTGGGAACGGCTCGGCCAGCACCTGGCCAGCTTTGCGAGCACCAGCGCCGGCGCTGCCCATTGCCGGGCCCTGCCCCTGGCCGCCGATCGCTTCGAGAGTCTGCGCCTGCTCGCGGAAACCAGCGAGCTGCTGGGCCTCGATGGTCTGATCGAGGGCGGGCTCAGTTTCCAGGGGGCCGCCGATCTCACTGGCACCCTGCGCCACTGCGCCAAGGGGGGCACCGCCGGCGGCGAAGACCTGCTTGCGGTGGCCTCCACCCAGGCGGTGGCCCGCCGCCTGCGCCGGCAGATCGAGGCTCCCGAGCTGCGCCCCGTCTGCAGCCAGCTGATGGGCGATATGCGCACCCTGCCGGAGCTGGAGCAGCGCCTGCGCTTCTGCCTGGAGGAGGGCGGTCGGGTGGCGGACCGGGCCAGCCCGGAGCTGGCGGGCGTGCGCCAGCAGCTGGCCGGCCTGCGCCAGCAGCGCCGCGATCGTCTCCAGGAGCTGATGCGTCGCCAGGGGGGACTGCTCCAGGACAGCGTCATCGCTGAGCGCAACGGCCGCCCGGTGCTGGCGGTGAAGGTGACGGCCGCCTCCCAGCTGCCGGGCCTGGTGCATGACAGCTCCGCCTCGGGCAGCACCGTGTTCATCGAGCCGAAGGCGGTGATCACGCTCGGCAACCAGATCCGGGAGCTGGAAGGTCGGGAGCGCCAGGAGGAAGGGCGGGTGCTTGCCAGACTCAGTGCCCTGGTGGCCGAGGAGGCGCCAGCCCTTGAAGAGCTGCATCGGGTGCTGGTGGCCCTCGATGTCGGCCTGGCCAGGGCCCGCTACGGCCAATGGCTGGGGGCCGTGCGCCCGGAACTCTCCGCCGACCCCCAGGCGCCAGTCCTGCTGCGCGATCTGCGCCATCCTTTGCTGCTCTGGCAGGAGCGCCGCGGCGGGGAGGCCAAGGTGGTGCCGGTCACGGTGTCGGTGGGCGCGGAGCTGCGGGTGGTGGCGATCACCGGCCCCAACACCGGTGGCAAGACCGTGACCCTCAAGAGCGTGGGTCTGGCGGCCCTGATGGCCCGGGCTGGGCTGTTCCTGCCCTGCTCCGGCACTCCTCAGCTGCCCTGGTGCTCCCTGGTGCTGGCCGACATCGGCGATGAGCAGTCGTTGCAGCAGAACCTCTCCACCTTCAGCGGCCACGTGCGCCGCATCGCCCGCATCCTTGAAGCCCTCGACGCCCCCGCGGCGCCCGGCGCCACCCTGGTGCTGCTCGATGAGGTGGGGGCCGGCACCGATCCCACCGAAGGCACGGCCCTGGCGATCGCCCTGCTGCGTCATCTGGCGGAGCGGGCCCGGCTGACCATCGCCACCACCCACTTCGGTGAGCTCAAGGCGCTCAAGTACGCCGACAGCCGTTTCGAGAACGCCTCGGTGGCCTTCGACAGCGACACCCTCTCCCCCACCTATCACCTGCAATGGGGGATCCCAGGGCGCAGCAACGCCCTGGCGATCGCCAGTCGCCTGGGGCTTGATCAGGCGGTGATTGCCGAGGCCAATGGCCTGCTTGCGCCCCGGGGCGAGGGGGAAGTGAACCAGGTGATCCGCGGCCTCGAAGACCAGCGCCGCCGCCAGCAGGAGGCGGCCGAGGAGGCGGCGGCTCTGCTGGCGCGTACGGAATTGCTGCATGAGGAGCTGCTGCAGCGCTGGCAGCAGCAGCAGGAGCAGTCGGCGGAATTGCAGGAGCAGCGGCGCCAGGCCCTGGAGCACTCGATCCGCGACGGGCAGCAGGAGGTGCGCCGCATCATCAGGCGTCTGCGCCAGGGCGGCGGCGATGGCGAGCGGGCTCGCCAGGCCGGAGTTCGGCTCAAGCAGCTCCAGGTTGAGCACACGCCCCAGCCCCAGCGCCGGGCCACCAGTGGCTGGCGGCCGGTGGTGGGGGAGCGCATTCGCCTGCTCTCCCTGGGCAAGGCGGCCCAGGTGCTGGAGATCAGCGCGGATGGTCGCGAACTGAGCGTGCGCTGCGGCGTGCTGCGGCTGCAGGTGGATCTCTCCGGCATCGAGAGCCTGCAGGGGGAGAAGCCCTCCCCACCCGGGCCGGCTCAGCCGCTGATCGAGGTGCGCGCCAGCGGGCGCCACCTGGGCGGCTCAGGCCCCCAGGTGCGCAGCGAACGCAACACTGTCGATGTGCGTGGGATGCGGGTGCATGAGGCGGAAGCCGCTGTGGAGGAGCAGCTGCGCAACGCCAATGGACCCCTCTGGGTGATCCATGGCATCGGCACCGGCAAGCTCAAGCGCGGCCTGCGCCAGTGGCTGGCCAGCGTGCCCTGGGTGGAGCGGGTCAGTGATGCCGAGCGAGGGGATGGCGGTCAGGGCTGCAGCGTGATCTGGCCGAAATGAGCTGCAGCCAAGGGCAGGGCGTCAGCTCAGGTCCGGCAGCACCACCTCCATCTCGTCCTGATGTCCGATGACGCCGGCCTTGGTGACGGTGGGCTCGGGTCTGGGCAGGGCCTCGCCGTTGGCCTCAAAGAAGCGCCATCCCTGCGGATCGATCTCCAGGTGGATCGTCTGCCCTGCCGCCAGGCGCTGGCCCGGGTCGGTGCGGACCGGAATCAGATGGCTGCCCACGCTCAGGCGACAACTGATCAGCACTTCGTTTCCGAGGGCCTCGAGATGGGTGTTCTCCGCCGCCAGGTTGCGGTTGGTGGCGGGGGCCAGCTTGAAGTGCTCCGCCCGCA
>NZ_JAGQBY010000046.1:0-18693 GCF_024345875.1 Synechococcus sp. EJ6-Ellesmere | reverse complement strand
CTGGCCGGGATCCGCTCCTCAATCGACACGTAGGAGAACAGGGAGCCGCTGCGCTCCCGGTGACCTCGCATCTGGACTGGGCAGTTGGCCCATTTTCGCAGATTTGGGCGGGTTTTTCAGCAAACTCTTAACGACGAAGCCTCGGCCGCCGCTCGCCCGGCTGATTGGCCACCAGCAGCAGCCCCGCGATGATCGCCAGGTTCTTCAGCAGCTGGATGCGCTCGGCGGTGTCGCCCAGCTCGTTGTGGAAGATCAGGCTGGTGGGCACGAGGAAGACCAGCAGCAGCACCGCGCCCAGGCGCTGACGCCAACCCAGGATCAGCAGGGCCGATCCCAACGCCAGCAGGGCCATGGCCAGCACCAACAGCAGAGGGGCCAGGGGAAGACCTTTGGCGGCGATCTTGTCGGCCACCGCGGCAAAGTTCGTGAGTTTTCCCACCAGGGCATGCACAAACACCAGGGCGAGCAGAACCCGGGCCAACCCCTCGATCCAGGGGGTGGCCCGGGGGCGTTGCCCAGAGCGGGAGAGGCGCAGCGGGGGCCTGGAGCTCCTCATCGTGAATGGTGCATCGGCCTGCAGTCTGCTGGCACCAGATTGGGTCTCGTGATGGCACAGTGCAAGGGCACGGCAGGTTCCACGCCATGGTCGGCCTTTCGTTGCTGCGTCCCGCGATGGTCCTGTCGCCCCTGGCCGCTGGCCTGGGCACCGTTTTGCTGCTCGCTCAGGCTTCCCGCGCCGAACCAGCGATCCGGGCGGAGTATCTCTGCAGCGGCTCTGGAGAAACGCTGCAGGCCACGGCCCTGTTCTTCCCCGAAGACCCACGGCAGGTGGTGCTGATCGTGGAGGGCCAAGCGGTGCGCTTGCCCCAGGCCCGCTCCGCCAGTGGCGCCCGCTACAGCTCCCTGGGCCAGGAGTTCTGGGTGAAGGGCCGGGAAGCCAGCTGGATCCGCACCCCCGCACAAGCGGAGCAACCGCTGACCTGTGTGGTCGTTCCCCCAGCCCGTTGAGCTCCTCCTGCGAGCACAACCTGACTGGGCAGGGAAAATGATGCAGCAGAGGCATCCGACGGCATCGGAGCTTCCCTTCATGATGGAGTGATCCATCGACCGCAACCCCAGCGTGAGCGAGCGCGCGTCCCACCCAGCGGAGCCCGGAGACTCGGCAGCCAAAGCCGACTCCTCCGACTGTGAGCGGCTACCCATCCTGGTGAGCCTGGGCCGGGCGCTCGCTGAAGCCCGTGAGGCCCAGGGCATCCCGCTGGCCGTGCTGGCGGAGCAGAACTATCTCTCCGCTGACCGGCTCGAAGCCCTGGAATCAGGCGACCACACGCGGCTGCCCGAGCGGATCTACCTGATCGCCCAGGCCAGACGGGTGGCCACCAGCCTCGGCCTTGACGCCGACCAGCTGACCGAGCCCCTGCTGGACATCCACCTGCCTGGAGTGAAACGCACAGCCGCACCCACCGCGGCTCCCGTGGCCAGGGGGAGCCTGGCGGCTCCCGCCATGGCCCCCCGGGACCCCAGCAGCGCCGCCCAGCTTCAGCCAACCCGAAAGCGCCGACAGGTCGGGATGACCTGGCTGCTGGCAGGCGGTGCCGGTGTGCTGGCCCTGGTGGCCGGCCTGGCCTTCGGCTGGAAGCCCAGCCAACCCGCCGCCAGCAACCTGACGAGCCCACCCGTGGGCGCCGAGGCCAGCGAAGCCATCAGCCCTGCCAGCCAAACAAGCGAGCCAGCCAATACCGGCAAGCCCAGTCAGGGGAGCCTTCAGCTCAGCAGCCGTGAACCCAGTTGGCTGGAAGTGCGCAATGGCGAGGGCAAGGAACTGTTCCGGGGCCTGTTCACCGGCACCGGCAACTTTTCCCTGGGGGCAGGGCTTGAGGTGATGGCGGGCCGCCCGGATCTGATCACAGTGACCACAGCCTCAGGCGAGTCCCAGACCCTGGGCACGATCGAGCAGATCAGCTGGCAGCGGTTCTCCAGCAGCGGAGAGCGCCAACCTCCCACGAGCAGCTCCAGCCGCTGAAGCGACCAGAGGCAGACTGGTCAACACCTCCAGGAGCATCCCGATCGAGCGCGTCTGCGAACCCGAACTGATGGATGGGGTCGAGCAGGCCCGGGCCTACGCCGAGGCCGATTTCAGTGCCACCGACCAGGCCATGGTGGAGCGCATCGCCGTCTGTTTCGGCTCCCAGCTGGGGGAGCGGATCGTCGATCTGGGCTGCGGCCCCGGCAACATCACCTTTCGCCTGGCGAGCCGCTACCCCTCCAGCCAGGTGGTGGGGGTGGATGGCTCCGGCGCGATGCTGGCCATCGCCATCGCCCGCCTGGATCAGAAACGCCAGCATCAGCCACAGCAGGGTTCCCTGCCCTGCGGATCCGTGAGCTTCGAGCAGGCCCTGCTCCCCTCATCTCGGCTGCAGGGGGGCTATGACGCCGTGGTGAGCAACAGCCTTTTGCATCATCTCCACGATCCCCAGGCTCTCTGGAGCACGGTGCACCAGCTGGCGGCCCCCGGGGCCGCGATCTACATCAAGGATCTGCGTCGTCCCGCCAATCAGACCGCCCTTGAGCGACTGGTGACCACCCATGCGGCCGGGGCCCCAGCCGTGCTCCAGCACGACTACCGCCAGTCCCTGCAGGCCGCCTTCACGGCCCCGGAGGTGGAGGAGCAACTGCGTCAGGCTGGCCTCGAGCAGCTGCTGGTGAGGGAACTCGAGGATCGCTATCTGGAGATCATGGGACGACAATCGGCCTGAGCCGACCGTCAACCTTCCCACTACCCTCCCCCAAGTGATGTTCAAGACAGAAGCCCATGTTTCGCCCTGATCGCGGTTGGGTGTCGTTGCGGCATCAGGCCTTGCTCCTGCTTGGAATCGCCCTGATCCAGCCCCTGATCGGCCCTGGAATCGCCCTTGCCGAGGAGGAGACCACCGGCAACGCGGAAGAGGGGCCTTCCAGCACAGAAGGGAAAGAGACCGCCGAGGCCCCCTCTCCCTGGAGCGCCACAGCGGAGATCTACGGTTTTTTCCCCCTTCGCACCACCGGCAGCACCACCGTCAAGGGGCTGACCGCCGATGTGGACCTCGATCTCGAGCAGGTGCTGCGCCCGCTGACCATGGCGGCCTATGTGCGCGGCAGCGTCGAGTACAAGCGGCTGGGGCTGCTCACTGACCTGAGTTACGTGTCGGTGCGCGGGGAGGACGCCACCACATCCCCCTTAGGGAGGAGGAAACTGAGCGCGACGCTCAACAACATCCAGGGGATCTATGACGTGGCCCTTCGCTATCGCTTTGGCGACAGGGAACAGGCCATCGCCAAGGGCGGCAGCTTCAGCGTGATCCCCTATGCCGGCGTGCGTTTCGTCGACATGCGCTACGACCTGAGTGCCCAGTTCGACGGACCGAATCTGAGCCTCTCCCGCCCCAGGAGCTTCGGCGGCACCGTGACCCAGCCATTGCTGGGAACCCAGGCCAGCGTGTTTCTCTCGCCACGCTTGCGCCTGTTCGCCCGCGGTGATCTGGGCGGCTTCGGCGTCAACAACTCCGACGACTATTCAGCCAATGCCCAGGTAGGGGTTGGCTATGCGGTGGGCAACAACACCCAGCTCAATCTCTCCTGGCGCTACCTGCATCTGGGAGGCACCAACGATCAATCCCCGGAGAATGCCTATGACATCAACCAGAATGGAGTGGAGATGGGGGTGAAATTCTTTTTCTGAATTGAGCCAAGGCAGGCCTTCCAGCCATGCGCCAGCCGATCCAAGCGAAGCGCTCAACCATGGCCTGGTTACCGCTGCTGCTTTACGTGGTGCTCAAGGGGCTCAACGCCACCGCCTTGAAAGGGCTGCAGGCCTTCGGGGCGACTCACCCGATCGGCGGCGAGAACCCGATCAGCTTCTGCAACGTCTTCTTCGTGGCCCAGCTGATCGTGGGCCTCACGGTGTTGCTGCCCGGACGGGCCCAGCTGCCGCAGGTACTGGCCAATCTGGAGGGGCGCGATCGCCGTCTGCTGGTGCTGGACACGGTGCTCGGGCTGTTCCTGGGACCCGTGGCCTTCTACTTTGCCCTGGAGTCCCTTTCGGTGATCAGCCAGACCCTGCTGTTCGCCCTGGTGCTGCCGCTGTCGGCACTGCTGGCCAGGCGCCTGCTGGGGGAAACGCTGCCGCGGGGGTTCTGGCTGAGCTTCGGGCTGATCGTGCTCGGGCTGCTGCTGCCCCAGCTGGCAATGGCCGGCATGGGCGGACCGATGGATGAACTGCTGGGGGTGGTCTGGGCTCTGGTGGGGGTCGTCGCCTTCGCGGGGGCCGGGGTGAGCGGCCGTGCCATCGCCCAGCGCGGCTGGCCGGCGGCCCTCACGGTGGGGCTCACCACCACGGTCTCAGCCCTGGTGTTCGGCGCCCTGGCCCTGATCCTGTTCGGACCCTCCCATTTCCACCTGCTCAGCGCCGCGTGGGTGGTGGGAGTGATCGTGATCTATGGACTCGGGCTGTCCCTGGGCAGTGAACTGGCCCTGCGCCAGGCCTACCGCCACTGGAGTGTGGCCCAGGTGTCGTTGTGGGGATCGCTGACGATCGTGGTGGCCGTGATCAGCGCAGCCCTGGTGCTGGGGGAGGCCATCCACCCCATCACGGTCATCGGGCTGCTGCTGGTGCTGCTGGGCACCAGGATGGGTGCCACGGTTGACAGGGCTTGACGTGACAAGACGCAGCGCAGGGGCAGGGGCTTCACTCGGTCTTGCCCTGGGGGCCCTGCTGGCGATCACGGTCAGCCCGCTGCCGGCCCAGACCAGGCAAGCGGGTGAGCCAGCCTCCGAGCTGCCGCGGCCATCGCCCCTGGAGGGGAGTGCCTGGCTGCTGGAGTCGATCCCGGGACAGAGAACGTTGGTGACCCCAGCTCCGACCCTGCGCCTGGAGAAGGGCCGCATCAGTGGCAGCGACGGCTGCAACCGCTATTCCGCTTCCGTGCAGGTAAGGGGCTCCCTCTTCCGGGTGAGCGAACAGGGCCCCTCCACCCAGATGGCCTGCCCCGAAAAGCAGATGCGTCAGGCCCAGGCCTTCAGGGCAGCCCTCACGGCGGCCAGGGGCTACAGCCTCCGAAACGGCCAGCTGGAGCTGATGGCCGCCAATGGCACTCCAGTGGTCCGCTTCCGGCCCCAGCCCCAGGAGATCGCCGGCGCCCTCTGGATCGTCACCGGGCTCAACAACGGCAAGCAGGCGGTGGTGAGCACCCTGACGGGGACCACCCTCAGCCTGGAGCTCAGCGCGCGCGGGCGTCTGGCGGGAACGGCTGGATGCAACCGCTACACCGCAACGGCGGTGCTCGGCCAGGGAACGATCCAGGTGGGGCCGCCGGCGGCAACCCGCAGGATCTGCGTGCGGCCCCGGGGAGTGATGGAGCAGGAGATCCAGTTTCTGAGCGCCCTTGAATCTGCCAGCACATGGCAGATCGAGGCGAACCGTCTGGAGCTGCGGCGGCCCGATGGGGCCCTGGCGGTCATCCTTCGCCGCGCCGACGGCAGATGATCAGCAGGGCTGCGGCGCTGGGGCTGGCTCTGGGGCTCGTTGGCGTGCAGCCCGCAGGGGCCTCCCCAGGCTCCATAGAGACCACCACAACAGCGGCCCTGATTCAGCTTGGGGGACCGCCCCTGGCGTCTGGGCGCAGCAGCGGCCAGGTGAACATCCCCCTCGAACGGGCCAGCGGCGGTGACACCCCCGTGCTCAGCCTCCAGAGCGGCGGCGGCATGGTGCGGTTGCTGCTCGACACCGGGGCCTCCACCACCCTGGTGAGCCCCGAGCTGGTGCGCCGGTTGAACCTCGAGAGCCAGCTCGTGGATCCGAAGACCTTCGCGCTCGCCGGTGCCGGTGAGGCCTGCCCAGACCTCAAGCCCCAGCGGGTGAAACTGCCCGAACTGATGATCGCCTCTGATGGTAAACGGCTCCAGCTCAGCGGCATGGAGGCGCTGGTGCTGCCGGTGGCTGGATTGCCCCCGGGGGTCGACGGTGTTCTGGGGGCCCCGCAGCTGCGCCAGCAGCCGCTCTGGATCGACCCCCACGGCCAGCGCCTGAGCCTGGGACCGCTGGCCCTCGCCGATGCCGAGCGATTTCGACGGGGAGACCATGCCGGGGACGTCACCACCCTGCCGCTGGTCTGGCGCCAAGGGGTGCCGCTGCTGCCCCTGGGCACACCGGCGGGCACGGCCCTCGCCCTGGCCGACACTGGCGCCGAAGGGCTGTTCATCACGACGGCCCTGGCGGCTCGGCTGCAGCCGCTGGCAGCAGCCAGGGCTCTGCGGCTCGCGGGGTTCTGCGGCGAGCAGAGGGCCCGCCGCCAGCCCCTCTCGGGCCTGGCGCTGCCAGGAGGCGATCCAGGCCAGCCTGTCGAGGCCATCGTGACCGCCAACCCAATCTTCGCGAGCCTGCGGGTAGAGGCGATTGTGGGGCAGGAGCTGTTGCGCCGTCGGGCCCAGCTCTGGCGACTGGACGCGGTGCCTGCGACGCTGAGCCTCTGGCCCTAGGGCAGCGCCGATGCCGCAAGGATTCCCGTTCACCGCCCCCCTGTCCCGCGCCTGGCGCCGGCTGGGGCGGCAGATCAGGGGCCTGCTGCAGCGCTCGGGAACCCTGAATGGCCAGCCCCTGAACAAGGCCAGCCTGCTGGTGATCGTGCTGGTCGATCTGGTGTTGCTGGTCAACATCTTCAGCGGCATGGCCGCCATCGCCGAGTGGCCCCTGAGCCCGCAGCAGGCCTTTCCCTGTCAGGCCGAGTGGAGCCTGTACCGGGAGGGCAACAACGACCGGCTGGAGCGGGACCTGGCGATCCTGCGCCGGGCCATTCCGCGCCGTGCACCGGGGGAACCGCAGGCTTCAGCCCCCGAACCTGGCGTCCGCGCCGGGGCCCTCGAGGCCAGCCGTGACCACCTCGGCCGGGTTGCGCCCATCTGTCTGGACTTCGCCGGCCATCAGGACCTCATCGCCGCCCAGCCGGAGCTGCGCCAGCGGCAGAGGGAGCTGGATGGGGCCGAAACCGAGATCACCACCCTGGAGCAGGGCAACGCCGCGATCCGCTCCCAGTACGACTCCAGCCTGCTGGAGCAGATCGCCGGTCAGCCGGCCTCCAAGGCCATCCAGGAGGTGCCGGCCTCCCAGGCCCGGCGGCAGATCGAAGCCAACAACGCCCGCATCGGTGCCCTGCGGGCCGAGGTGGTGACGCTCAGCCAGCAGCTGCTGGAGGCCAGCGAGAGCCAGTCCTTCCTGACGTTCCTGAACCGCAGCGGCGGCTACGAGGCGATGGAGCGGGCCTTCGCGAGGGCCCAGTTCTGGGCCCCCAGCCAGCGCCTGCTGCTGCAGGGCCTCTTCCTGATGCCGCTGGTGCTGCTGAGCCTGCTGATCCATCGCCACGCCCTGCGCAGGGGCCACGGCCTGCTGGCGCTGGTGAGCTGGCACCTGCTGGTGATTTCCCTGATCCCGCTGCTGCTGAAGCTGGCTGAAGCGGCCCAGGTGGGGCTGATCTTCGAGCTGCTGCTGGCGGTGGTGCGGGCCATCGCAGGCAATCTGCGCTTCCTGGTGAGCTACCTCTACCTGCTGGCGGTGCCACTGGTGGGCTTCGCCCTGATCAAGCTGCTGCAGGTCCTGGTGTTCAACCCGAGGCTGCAGGCGGCGGAGCGGGTGCAGCGCGGCCGCTGTCTGCACTGCGCCCGCAAGCTCCCCAGCGGTGGCCGCCACTGCCCGCATTGCGGCTATGCCCAGTTCCGCGAGTGCGTCCACTGCCACGAGCCCACCCACCGGCACCTTCCCTATTGCAGCCGCTGCGGCGCCGCCCAGCTGGAGGTGGCACCCTCCCCGCCATGACATCCACCTCCCCCCAGCGGCCACGGCAGCGGCGAGGCTCCTGGCGGCTGCTCCCTTTCCTGCTGCTCCTGACCCTGACGGTGTCACTGCTGCTGGCTCCCGCGCTGGCCGGCGCACCCGCCCCCGGCAGCAGTTACGCCCTGGCCCAGGCCGCGCCCTTCAACCGGCCCAGCCACTACCCGCTCAGCCAGCGCCCCGATTCACGCCTGTACCAGCCCCACGCCGACTGGATCGGCCGGCTGATCCTGCCCAGCGTCACTGAAACCAGCCGGGAGCCCGGCGACTGGGTCTGGGTCGAGATCGAGCACGCTCCGCCCACGGCCCAGGGGCTGGAGGGACAGGTGCTGCACCTGGAGTGGGCTGAACGGCCGGCCCTGCGGGAGCTGGTGGAGCGGGTGAGCACCGATGTGCGCTTCGCTGCAGCGGCGCAGGAGATCGAGGGGCAGGGCAACCTCCTGCCCCGGCGCCTGGATGGGCGCCGGCGGGTGGGACCGCTGCAGTCGCTGGCGGGGGCACGCCCCAACGACGATCTGATCGTGCAGCTGGAGGAGGTGGAGGTGGAGCTGGAGCCGGGGGCGGATGGCTCCACCCGACTGAGCATCGGCCGGCCACCACTGCAGATCAGCGGCCGCTATGTGGGCCTGGGGCGCATCCTTGGCCCCGTCAGCGGGGAGCCGGAGCAGTTCCGGGTGCGCCACTGGAGCCCAAGCCAGGGAGACTTCAGCGGCCCTGAAGATGTGGTGCGTGTGCCCCAGCAGCCGCGTGATCGCTACGGCCGCTGGATCTCCACTCCCCGGGGACTCAGCTCCAATCCCGTGGGCGCCCAGGGGTGGTACCTCTACGGCGCCCCCGACGCCGAGGGGCTGTTCACGGTGCAGGCCATCAAGCCAAGGGCCCTGCACCTGCTCCGCCCCGATGCCGTGCTGCCCGCGGCCCGCCAGGGGATCCCTTACATCCTGCGCGGCAACTGGGCCGACACCCCCCGGCAACGGGGGCGGATCAAGCGGGTGCTGCTGGGCGAGCGCTGGCGGCTGGGGGATCGGGCCCTGCTGATCCACAGCTTCGGCGGCATCGGTGGGCCGGGGGGTGAACGGATCAGCGGCTTCACCGTGACCGGCCACTTCGCCTTCGGGGAAGCGCGGGTGGTGAGCGATGCCATCACCGGCGAGCCGCGCTTCGATCTGCGCTATCACCAGATCTATGCCAACAACCCCAACGGCATCGTTGCGGGAACCCAGGACTGGACCGCCTTCAGCGGTGATCTGCAGCGGGGCTGGCTGGGCTCACGGCCGATCTCCGATGTGCTGATCAAGCTGAAGCCCTTCGACGACCTGACGGTGGACGGGCAGCCCCTCTCGCTGCTGCGGGAGCTGGCGATCCAGGCGGAGGTGCTGATGGCTCGCTACCGCAGTGGTGACGGCAGCGGGGTCTCCACGGTAACTCCGTCCACCTCGTGCGTGCAGGATTCGAGCCAGGCGCTCTACATCGCCATCGATCGCCTGCGCCGCCGGGCAGCGGACGACCCTGGGCTGCGCCGTTGGCTCAAGGCCCACCCCCAGGACAACGCCAGCCAGGCCTTCCGCCAGTTGGCGCGCCTCTCCTCCTCCCTCGACCAGCTGCTCACCCCCTTCGGCACAGTGCGTCCGGATTGGCGACACAACGCCGCGGTGGTGGCGGGCGAAGCGTTCGTGCGGGGCGAAACGGGGCTCGATGCCCTGCTGAGCTGGCGCTCGATGCTGCCCCGCCGCGCCCACGACGACATGGCGCGGGTGTTTCTGCAGCACGGCGCCAGCCTCTGGTTCCTGCGCAGCAACCAGCTGGCGGGAGGCGACACCACGATCGAGCCCCTGGCACCCACCCTGCTGCTGGGTCAGATCCCGATTCTCTCCACCCTGCTTCGGCGTCTCAGCGATGCCCTGTTCGCGCCCCTGGGTCCAGCCGCCCTGGGCCGAGCTCTGGCGATCCTGGCGGTCTATGCGGCGCTGGCCCTTCCGCTGGGCTGGCGGACGGGCTTTCTCAGCCCCTGGAGGCTGGAGGCGCTCGGTCCGGCGCTGCTGGCCATTCCTGGCCTGCTGCTGATGCCGGCCCTGGGCGAGGAACTTCTGTTCCGTGTGGCCCTGCTGCCCCATCCGCTCGAGGGGGATTCCCTGGCTGGTGCCGTGGCCTGGGGAGCCCTGAGCGTGGGCCTGTTCGTGCTGTATCACCCTGTGGCGGCCCGCTGCTGGTACCCACCGGGGCGAGGGGTGTTCCGCGACGGGCGCTTCCTGAGCCAGTGCACCCTGCTGGGGATGGCCTGTGTGCTGGCCTACGGAGCCACCGGCTCCCTCTGGCCGCCGGTCCTTCTGCATGGGCTAGCTGTAACGCTTTGGCTCTGGGGCCTGGGGGGCAGGGCGAGGATGCAGGAACTGCCGCAGCTGACCCCGCGTGACCCTTGATCGCTTCAAGCAGGCCCTGGCGGCCTTGATGGAGAAGGCACCGGCGGATCCGCTCGAGCGGGATGAATTCTTCGAAGTCACCCCCCTGCCGGCCGAGGACGGCCCCTTCGAGGTGGTGGTGGTAGACGAGGAAGCCGCAATCTTTGCGGTGCTTTACCTGGATCGACTCTTTCCAGAGGAAGAGAGCGAGGGACAGCAGGAGGTGGAAGCCCTGGTGCCGGAGTACCTGAGCTCACACTTCCAGCTGGAGGCTGGTGAATGGGCTTCGACCGCGCCGTTTGATCTCGGCTGGAGAAGCCGCGACTTCCTCTGGTTCCAGGAATTCACGGTGCCGGGGCTGACCCCGGCCTGCCGTTACGACTGAGCCGGGGCTGTGGTGATCCTCGGTTTCCTTTCCGCCTGACTATCAGCGGCGACCGTTGACGATCACCGGCGTGCCGCCACCCACCGTTCCGGGCAGGGCCGGAACGACGGAGGTCTGCCCGTCCCATTTGTCGAGGAAGAGCTTGAAGAGCACCTGATCATCCAGGCTGGAGTTGAGGATCTGGTAACGCTTGGCTTCCTGCTCAGCGATCTTCACTTCGGTCTGGGCGCGCAGGAGCCGTTGATCGGCGATCTGTTTCTGCTCAATGGCCGAGCGATATTCCTCGGCGATCTGCAATCCGGTGAGGTCAAGTCCCTGCACCTTCACGTAGTCGAACTTGCTCAGTTCCTGGGCCACCATGTCCTGAACAAGCTCAGAGATGCTGTTCCACTCGGTGGCGATGGTCACCAGCTCGTACTGGGAGAACACAGATTTAAGTGCTTTCAGCAGCGATGGCTGAATGATTCGCGGATAGATCTGCTGGTTTTCGGTGGCGATCGTCTCGAAGATCCGACCTGCTTCCTGCGGCTTGATCGAGTACTTCACCGTGGCGGTGGCTTCGATCACCTGCAGATCCTTGGTGAGGGTGGAGAACTGCTCAGGTCGCACCTGGGTGCGCACATCGAAAAAGGACGTGGCCTGAATCAGCGGCACCTTAATGTTGGGGCCCGGGCTGCGCTGACCGCCCGTCACCCGACCAAGGGTGGTGACGACGGCCACGGTGCCGGCGGGGACGATGAAGATGGTCTGAGTGAGCAGGATCAGCAGCGCCACGGCCACGGCTGCGATCAGTTGAAAGCCAGCTCCTGGTCCATCACCTCCGGCCGGTCGCATCGAGCTCTGCATCAAGGAGTAGGGACTGGGGGCCCAAACACTAGGGCCATGGCCTCGTGAGCTGCGGAGCGGCAATGCTGCGGCAGCACCGATCTAGGCTTGGGTCACGGCCGACCACCCCATGCAACCCCTGGATCTGATCGACCACCCAGAAGGGGGCCGGTTCCGAGAAGTGTTTCGATCAGGCAATCGCGTGAGCACCCCCACAGAGGATGATCGCCGCGCTCTCACCCACATCTATTTCGAGCTCCGGACGGGTGAACGCAGCCTGTTTCATCAGGTGGCCTCTGATGAGGTCTGGAAACTCTACCGGGGCAGGGGGCTGAATCTCTACAGCTGGGATGGCACAAGCCAGGCCCCCAGCTGCATCACGCTTTCAGCTGAAGCCAACACCTTCTGCCATGTGATTCCAGCCGGACACTGGCAGGCGGCGGAACCGATCAGCGAGGCTGTCCTGGTGGGATGCAGCGTGGCGCCGGGCTTCGAATTCGCTGATTTCCAGCTGCTTCAGCCCGACTCCGCCCAAGCCCGGGCACTGGTGGGGTGCGATCCGGCTCTGACCCGGTTTCTTCCTGATTGCGATGGGACTGATGCTCTTCTGTCCCAGGAGCCTGGCGGGAGGAGAGCCCCTTGACATGCAGCGAGGCCGAAGCGACCGACGGAACGTATCTTGAAACTTACGGAGCGTACCTTGAAATGGACGGAATATCTGGTCGTGGTTGCTTGAAAAGCTTCGTCTTCATCATCTGCGCCGTCGTGACAGCAACAGGATTGCCTGCGACCGCACAGACTCAGGAGTGCATTCAGCGTTCAGAGCAGCTCTTGAAGCAACTCGGCAGTGCCCCCGCCCGATCGACGGATGCCATGGCTGAGAAACATCGCCAGGACCTCCGCTCAGAAAACTGCGACCCACAGAGAACTGGGTACGACCTTGGGGTCGAGAGCATGAAGCTGAACCAGGAACTGGGGACCAGACCCGAAGAGAAGACGCCCTTCCGCTTCGATCAACTGATCCGTATTCAGTATTGAGAGACCCCAGCACCCCTCGACCACCACTCAACCAAGGCCTACTGCTGGACGGACATCGATAGCCTGGAGGATGGCGATGAAGGACCCCGGATCATCAATCCAGGCCCGGGCCCTGGAGCTGCTGGCGGAGCTCACCACGGCCGAGAAGCTGGAGCTGCTCGACGGTGACACCCCGTTCTGGTCCGGCATGGCGGACATCGCCCTCCATCAGGCCTCCCACCGCCATCCGTGGCCGGCGGGGCAGGTGCCCCGTCTTGGCCTGTCCGGGCTTCAGTTCGTCGATGGCCCCCGCGGCGTGGTGCTGGAGGGTGGAGCCACCACCTTTCCCGTGCCGATGGCCCGGGGTGCCTGCTGGGATCCCGATCTGGAGGAACGCATCGGTGAGGCCATCGGCCGCGAGGCCCGTTCCTTCGGGGCCAACTGGGTGGCCGGGGTGTGCATCAACCTCCTCCGCCACCCCGGCTGGGGGAGGGCCCAGGAGACCTACGGGGAGGACCCGGTGCACGTGGGCGCCATGGGGGCCGCCATGACCCGGGGGCTGGAACGCCATGCCGTGGCCTGCGTCAAGCACTTCGCCCTCAACTCGATCGACAGCTCCCGTTTCCTGGTCGACGTGCAGGTCAGTGAGCGCGTGCTGCATGAGCTCTATCTCCCCCACTTCCGCGACTGCGTGGACGCCGGCGCCGGCTCAATGATGAGCGCCTACAACCAGGTCAACGGCCTCTGGTGCGGCCAGCATGCGCAACTGCTGCGGCGGATCCTCAAGGAGCGCTGGGGATTCGGCGGCTTCGTGGTCAGCGATTTCATCTTCGGCGTGCGTGATGGCGTCGCCGCAATGCTGGCCGGGCAAGACCTGGAAATGCCCTTCCGCATGGTCTTTGCCGGTTGCCTGCCCGAGGCCGTAGCCGAAGGCCGGGTGCGGATGCAGTGTGTCGACGAGGCCGTGCTGCGGCTGCTGCAGGTGCAGCTGGGCGTGCCCCCCGGGACGTACCCCGCATCGCTCCGTTCCTGCGAGGCGCATCAGGCCCTGGCCCGCGAAGCGGCCACCAACTCGATCGTGTTGCTGCGCAACGAGGGGCAGGTGCTGCCCTTCACCGGCCTGACCTCGCTGGCCGTGATCGGCAGCCTGGCGTCGATGGCCAACCTGGGGGATCGGGGATCCTCAGACACCAGACCCCTGCCCGGAGCGGTGCTGACGCCACTGGAGGGCTTGCGGGCAGCCGCTCCGGATCTGCGGATCGAGCAGGCCAGCGGCAGCAGCCCCCAGGCAGCGGCGGAGCTGGCGGCGCACTGCGACGCCGCCGTGGTGGTGGCCGGTCTGGACTGGCGCCTGGAGGGGGAGCACATCCACCCGGGGGACATCGCGCCGATCCTGCGCCTGGTCCCGCCTCCCGACTGGATGGTGCGCCTGCTGGGACGGCGCCGGCTGATGCCGCAGTGGCGACCAGTGGCCAACCTGCTCGCCTGGATCACCAGCTTCGCCTCAGCCCGCCAGGGTGGTGATTTTGCCGCCGGTGATCGCACCGACCTGACCCTTCCCGCGGATCAGGTGGCCCTGATCCGCCAGGTCGCCGCCGCCAATCCACGCACCGTGGTGGTGCTGATGGGCGGTGGCGCCATGCTGATCGAGGACTGGCGGCAGCTGGTTCCAGGCCTGCTGATGCTCTGGTATCCGGGCGAGCAAGGGGGTGCGGCCCTGGCCGATGTGCTGCTCGGCCGGGTGTCGCCGTCCGGCCGCCTGCCCTTCTCCGTGCCGTCCCAGGCCTCCCACCTGCCGCCGTTCGAGCCCCGAGCCCCAGTGGTCGTCTACGACCTCTGGCATGGCTACCGGCGCCTGCAGCGTGACGGCCATCCCGCGGCCTTTCCGTTCGGCTTCGGGTTGTCCTACAGCCAGTTCATGGCGTCGGACCTGACAGCCGAGATCCAGCGCGCTGATGGCCGGATCACTCAGCTGCAGGCGTGCGTGACCATCACCAACACAGGCGACATGGAGGCGGGGGAGGTGGTCCAGCTGTACCTGGAACCACCCGCTCGGGAGGTGGAGCGTCCAGCTCGAACCCTGGTGGCGTTTGAGCGCCTGCTCCTGGCCGCCGGTGAAGCCCGCCGCATCACCCTGGCCATCCAGCTGCGCGCCTGCGCCACCTTTGATCCGGCCCAGGATGGCTTCGTGACCGAAGAAGGCGTGCACCGGCTGGTGGTGGCCAGGCACGTGGAAGACGAGGGCCTGGCGGTGGCCCTGGAGTTGGAGGCTGAGCTCGTGTGCCGTTGACGGGTGCAGCCGCTGCTCAGGGCTGCCGGCTCGAGAGGAGCTAGCTCGAGAGCCTCCTCAGGGTCCTGCAGAGGCGCAGTCGATTGTAGCGCTGCAGCAGCAGGCACGGCAGGTTGAACAGGGTGGCGAAGATCAGGTTGATCAGCACCCCGGCCGGCGGCAGCCACAGGGCGGTGACGATCCAGGCGGGCCAGAGCGCCCAGTGCACCAGCTCCGCCCGCCTGGTCTCCAGGCTCAGCCGTTGCAGGGCCAAAGGGTCGCGACGGGCCAGGCTCGCCTTGCGGATACCCCCCGGCAGGGCATCGCCGGCATCCGGAATCCAGGGCTTCCAGACCCGGATCCCCAGCCATCGTTCGTAGATCCGCAGCGGCTCCGCACCCAGGTGATCAGACTGATACGGGTCATGCCGGCCAAGCAGCCGATCCGGCAGCTGATTAGCGAGCGCCCCGATCACGACCGACCAGAGGAGCCACAGGCTCACTGAGGCGGCCACTGCACCGAAACCGCTGAGCGATGCCATCAGCGCGTACTGAATAGGCGACCCTTCCAGCGCACCTGGCCCCGCTTGAGGTTGAGGATCGCCATCAGGAACACCCCGAGGAAAAACAGCACCGGAATGGGGAACAGTAGGTTGATCCAGCCGAAGCGCCCAACGGGCCGGGTGATCACCAGCAGCTGAAGCACATAGGCCCCGTAGACCATCACGTTGCTGAGCACGGCGCGGACACCCACCAGCGGCCAGCCCAGCAGGGAGGCCGGCAGGCACCAGGCGGCCCAGAACAGTCCGGAGAGCCAGAGCACCACCGCCAGCATCCAGCTCCAGCGCACTTCACCGGCCGCGGTGGCGAAGTTCTTGTCGAACCCCACCACCATGTCGTTAAGACCGCCCGGATACATGCGGTAAGACATCTGGCCATAGCCAAGGAAAGCACTCACCGGCAGATCGACCTTTTCATAGGCATGGGCCAGAAACCAGTCTTCGACCACCTTGCCAGCGACGGCCGCGTGACCGCCGCTGCGGTCATAGTCGGCGCGGCTGGTGGCCATCGCCGGCCCGAAGGCCACCCCACAGGCGGGTCCCAGGGGAACGGCCAGCAGCCCCACCAGGTTGAACAGCAACGAGAGCTGCTCATAGGGCTTCTCAGTGCGGTGATACGGCTGCACCGACACCAGCCCACCGAGCTGCTGATGAACCGCCACCAGCCGCTCAAGGAACTCAGTCCCGGGCTCGGTGTCGGCATCGAGGAACACCAGCAGCTCGCCGCGGCTGGCCAGCACACCGTTGTGCAACGCCCAGGTCTTGCCGCACCAGCCTTGCGGCAACGATGGCGAGGGCAGCACACGGACGGGCAGACCAGAGCGGGGCTCGGTGGCGATGGCGGTGGTGCGATCACTGGAGTGGTCGTCGATCACGATCACCTCCAGGGGCCTGAGACTCTGTCGGGCAAGACCATCGAGCAGATGCGGAAGCGTCGACTCCTCGTTGCGGGCGGGGATCAGCACCGACACCGAGAGCGGTTCAACAGGCGAGCCGGCCGGAAGAACGGGTAGGCGCAGACCCAGGACCCAGCCCAGCAGCCAGCGCACCAAGATTGAAACGGCAACCCAGCCCATCGACAGCTCAATCGCCGTACTGATCAACGCTATTGGCGGGTGGCCTTAACAGGTCAGCATCAGGCCCGAAGCAATTCCTGGGCCAAGGGCCTGATGGCGGCCTGATCACGCAGCAGCTGGGGATGGGTCGCCACCGGCAGCTCCGTGCGAGCGCCGATCGGCAGGACGGCGCGCCATCCCGGCAGCACGGCCAGATCGATGGCGGAGTAGAAGCTGTGGCACTCGATCCGGTGGAGGGTGTCGAGGTTGCTGTTGAGGCGCTCCAGCAGGCCGCTGCCCCACTTCAGACCAGCGATGCCTTTGAACACGCGCCCGGGCCAGGGCTGAGCCGTGAGCGTTCCCTGCTGGGGACTGCCAACGCTGATGAAGCGCCGGGTGCGCTGGTGTCCCTCCAGCAGCTGGATCCAGCTGCGGGCAATGACCCCACCGATCGAAAAGCCCAGCAGGTCGATCGGCTGCTCCATCCCGAAGGTTGCCTGAATGTGGCCACCGAGCAGCTCAGCCGCCTGTTCGATCGGGGTGAGGCCGAAGCGCAGGGGAAGGGCAGGGATCAACAGATGCGGTCGTCGCTCCCCCAGCGCCTGCCGGAGCTTGTTGAACACCGCTGGGCTGTCGAGCAAGCCGTGAACCAGAACCAGGGGAGGACTCGTGATCGGGAACCGTGCTGATGCCAAGCCCAATTCAAGACCATGGCACCTCCAGGCTGCGAGGCTCGATGGGTGGATCTCCCCATCAACCCTGGTCCGCTTCTTCAGCAGCCTTGTCCTCCTTCCCTTGACGGCACAGCGATGGTCCTGACCCTGATCCTCGGCGATCAGCTGCACCGCGAGTGGTTCGCCCCCTCACCGCTGCAGCTCGCTGCCGGGAGCCGAGTGCTGATGATCGAAGACCTTGCGGTGGCCTCCACCTACCGGTACCACCAGCTGCGCCTGCTCCACACCTTCGTGGCGATGCGCAGCTTCCGCGACGCCCTGGTCGAGCGGGGGCTGGCGGTGCGCTATTTCGAGCTGGCGGCTTCGGCGGGTGTTTCGTTCTGGGAGCGGCTGGCGGCGGAGCTGGGCGAAGGCGGGGAGCTGCAGGTGGCGGAGATCGCCGACCGCAGATTCGAGCAGAGGCTGCATCGCTTCTGCCGGAAGCACCTGGTGCGGCTGACCGTGCTGCCCTCACCCGCATTCCTTGAATCCGTTGCCGAGAGTCGGGCCTGGTTCGAAGGACGTCGCCGCCCCTTCATGAAGACCTTCTACGAGCGGCAGCGCCGGCGCCTGGGGCTGCTGCTCGAAGCCGACGGGACCCCCAGCGGTGGCCGCTGGAGCTTCGACGCCGAGAACCGCCGCCGACTGCCGAAGGGCTACCAGGAGCCGACCCTGCCGGCTGTGACGGCCAGCCCCCATGAACCGGCGGTGCGGCAGCTGATCACCACCCACTTCGCCGCCCACCCCGGAGTGCTGGGGGAACTCTGGATTCCTTTCGATCACGCCGGGGCCGACGCCTGGCTGCAGCGGTTTCTCCAGGACCGGCTCGAGGGATTCGGCCCCTACGAGGACGCTCTGAGTGCGCGTCTGGGCACCCTGCACCATTCGCTGCTCTCTCCCCTGCTCAACATCGGTCTGCTCAGTCCAGCTGGAGTGATCGAGGCCACCCTGGCCCACGTGCAGCAACGGCAGAACGGTGAACAGCCGGTGCCGATCGCCTCGCTGGAGGGGTTCCTGCGCCAGGTGATCGGCTGGCGTGAGTTCGTGCGCGGCATCGATCGCGTGCATGGCGAGACCCAGGCCAGCCGCAACGTCTGGAACCACCAGCGCCGGCTGGCGCCCTGCTGGACCGACGGCAGCACCGGCCTGCCTCCGCTGGATGCGGCGATCGAGCGGCTGAACCGCACGGGCTACAACCATCACATCGAGCGGCTGATGGTGATCAGCAACCTGATGCTGCTCTGCGAGATCCACCCAGCAGAAGTGCACCGCTGGTTCATGGAGCGCTACCTGGATTCCTATGAGTGGGTGATGGGTCCGAACGTCTACGGCATGGGCCAGATGAGTGACGGCGGCATCTTTGCCACCAAGCCCTACATCTGCGGCTCCAACTACATCCTCAAGATGGGAGATTTCAAGCGCGGACCCTGGTGCGAGATCTGGGACGGCCTCTACTGGCGCTTCATCAACGGCCACCGCGCCTTCTTCCAGGCCAACCCCCGCCTCTCGATGATGGTGCGCCTGCTGGATCGGATGGACCCGCAGCGGCGGGATGGATTGAGCTCCAGCGCCGAGGCGTTTCTGGAGCGCGCCACCATGGTCGTGTCGTGACC
>NZ_JAGQBY010000045.1:0-18763 GCF_024345875.1 Synechococcus sp. EJ6-Ellesmere | reverse complement strand
TTGAGGCCCCGCCTCGGCCCCTTTGCGCTGGCCCACAACGGCAATCTCGTCAACGTCGAGGATCTGCGCCAGTCGGTGCAGGCCAGTGAGATCCAGTTCACCTCCACCACGGATTCAGAACTGATTGCCTTTGCCCTGCAACACGCTGTGGACGGGGGGCTGGGCTGGGAGGAGGCGATCCGCGACGCGGCCGGCCGCTGCCGCGGGGCCTTCAGCCTGGCGATCGGCACGCCCGATGGGCTGTTCGCCCTGCGTGATGGTCATGGGGTGCGGCCCCTGGTGTTCGGCCACCTCGGCGACAAGCACCAGGGCCAGTGGGTGGTCAGCAGTGAAACCTGTGGACTCGACATCATCGGCGCCGCCTACGACGGTGACGTGGGCCCGGGTGAGCTGATCCGCTTCAGCGCCGGTGATCCGCTGCCGGCCCGCCAGCGCTGGTGCGACGAGCCCACCAAGCTCTGCGTGTTCGAGATGATCTACTTCGCCCGGCCTGACAGCCGCTTCTTCGGCGAGTCGCTCTACAGCTACCGCCACCGCATCGGTGAGGTGCTGGCGCGGGAAACTGCTGTGGAAGCCGACATCGTGATCGGCGTCCCCGATTCCGGCATTCCCGCCGCCATCGGTTTTTCCAAGGCCAGCGGCATTCCCTTTGCCGATGGTCTGATCAAAAACCGCTACGTGGGTCGTACCTTCATCCAACCCACCCAGGCGATGCGGGAGGCGGGCATTCGCGTCAAGCTCAACCCCCTGCCGGATGTGCTCTCCGGCAAGAGGGTGGTGGTGATCGACGATTCGATTGTGCGGGGCACCACCAGCCGCAAGTTGGTGATCGCCCTGCGTGAGGCCGGTGCGACCGAGGTGCACATGCGCATCAGCTCACCGCCGGTCACCCACCCCTGCTTCTACGGCATCGACACCGACAACCAGGACCAGCTGATTGCTGCGCGCCTCAATCTCCAGGAGATCACCGATCATCTCCAGGTTGATTCCCTGGCCTATCTCAGCAAGGAGGGCATGCTCGAGGCTGCCCACGACAACGCCTCTCATTTCTGCACCGCTTGCTTCGACGGCAACTACCCGATTGAGATGGACGATTCCGTGCGGTCCAGCAAGTTGATGCTCGAGCCCACGGGTCTGGCGGCCCGGGTCTGACTTGAGCTCCTCAGCTCAGCAAGGGCACCAGCTCCAGCACGGTTTCACCGGCTGAACAGGTCCAGAGTGGTTCTTTCGGTCCCTCCTCGCCAGTGCTGAGCTGCAGGTCGGCCGCCGCCAGACGCAGGCTTCGGCCTGTGGAGAACCTCAGGCCCATGACGGCGGCGCTGCCTGCCTGCAGATCGACCAATTCGTCCTCCCGCTGGCGGAAGCGCAGACCGATCTGACCCAGGTCGCCACGCTCGCAGCGGCGCAGGCTCTCCACCTCCAGCCGCTTCAGCTGGCTGTGGCGGCTGACCAGCAGCACATCGCTCCCCGGATCGACGCAGGCCGCCCCCACCACGCTTTCGCCGGGCAGCAGGCGTAACAGCATCGGTCCCTGGGCGGCCTTGCCCATCAGCGGCAGGGTGTCGTCATTCACCGCCAGTCTGAGCAGACGGCCTGTGGTGCTGGCCACCACCAGGTCCTGACCGTCCGTGCAGGGCACGACCCGGCGAAGCTGCACGCCGTCCTTGAGCTTCAGCACGGTGGCAGCCCGGCCGGAAAGTTCGCTGAATGCCTCGATCGGCAGCCGTTTGAAGCGGCCATCGCTGCTGAGCAGACCCAGGGTTCCCGTGGGTTTCTGCGGCAGGGGCAGCACCTCCACGATCGGATCACCCAGCAGACCCTCGGGCAGAAACTTCTCGAGCGAACCGGGCTGCTGGGCGGCGAATTCCCAGCGCAGCATGGCCACCCGGCCACTGGCGCTGAAGGCCAGCAGGGAGGGCTTCTCGGCTACCGGCAGGATCAGGCGCGCCGGGGAGGGATGTTCCCCCAGCGGCGCCGCTTCATCGAGGTGCAGCCGCCCCAGTGCCTGGGGTGACACGATCCGTACCACTCCGTCGGCCTGGATCAGCAGCCGTCCATCCCCGGGCAGGGCCTCGAGCGCCTGCTGACGCTGCAATTCCGTGTTGGGCCGCACCGCTGCCGCCCGCTGGGCCACCAGGTCGTCGCCGCCGGCCACCAGCCGGGTGCGGCGGGGGGTGGAGTAGCGCTTTTTGAGGGCCTTGAGTTCGGCCACCATGGACTCGAGCAGGGCCGCTCGATCGTCGAGCAGGTGGCGCAGCCGCTCCCGCTCCTCCATCAGCTCCACCGACTCCTTGCGGAGCCCGTCCTGCTCCAGGCTTGTGAGCCGCCGCAGGGGCATCGCCAGCACGGCATCGGCCTGGCGTTCGCTCAGATCGAAGTGCACCTGCAGGCTGGCTCTGGCGCTGGCGGCGTCGCTGGCCGCCTGGATCCGCTCAATCACCTCCGGCAGAGCATCGAGGGCGCGGATCAGGCCTTCCACCACCTCCAGCCGGTCTTCGGTGCGCCGCAGGGCGTGGCTGGTGCGGCGGATCAGGGTGTGTTCCCGGTACTCCAGAAAGTGGTTGAGCATCTGGCGCAGGCTGAGCTGCTGGGGCTGCCCGTTCACCAGGGCGAGCAGGATGGCGCCGAAATTGCTCTGCAGGGAGGTGCGCCGTTGCAGGTCGGTGAGCACCTTGCTGGCCTCGGTGTCACGGCGCAGCTCGATCACCACCCGCATCCCCTCGCGGTCGCTCTCGTCGCGGATGTCGGCGATCCCGCCGATCTTGCCGTCGTTCACCTGGTCGGCGAGCTTCTCGATCCAGCCAGCCTTGCTCAGTTGATAGGGCAACTCGGTGATCACCACGGCACTGCGCCGGTGCCGGCCCTTGCCCGGCTGCACCTCCTCGATGTGGGCGATGCCACGCATCGGGATGCTGCCGCGCCCCTGCAGATAGGTGTCGCGCACGCCGCTGCCCACCAGCACCTCGCCGCCAGTGGGGAAGTCGGGCCCGGGCACCAGCTCCAGCAACTTCTCGTCGCTCAGCTCCGGCTTGCGGATCAGGGCAATCAGAGCCTCCACCACCTCGCCCAGGTTGTGGGGGGGGATGCTGGTGGCCATGCCCACGGCGATGCCCGAGCAACCGTTGAGCAGCAGGAATGGCAGCTGGGCCGGCAGCACGGTGGGTTCCTGCTGGGAGCCGTCGAAGTTGGAGGTGAAATCGACCGTGTCGCTGCCGATCTCATCAAGCAGCGCCTGGTGCGCGATCGGCGCGAGACGGGTTTCGGTGTAGCGCATGGCCGCCGGCGGGTCATCGTCGACCGAGCCGAAGTTGCCGTGACCATCCAGCAGCGGATGGCGGCTGGCGAAGGTCTGCACCTGGCGTACCAGAGCGTCGTAGACCGCCTGGTCGCCATGGGGGTGGTACTTCCCGAGCACATCACCCACCACCCGGGCGCACTTGCGGTAAGGCCGGTCCGGGGTCAGCCCCAGTTCATGCATCGCGAACAGGATGCGGCGCTGGACGGGCTTGAGACCATCACGCACATCAGGAAGGGCGCGGCCCACGATCACGCTCATCGCGTACTCGAGGTACGAACGCTGCATCTCCTGATGCAGGGCGATGGGCTGGACGCGCTCCTCGGCCATCCGGTTCTGGGGTCTGAGGGCGGAAGGCGCTCAGCCTACAGATCCTCTCAGGTGAGGCCCCACCCAGCTTCCGGCTTCACTCCTCCCCGGAGTCTTCCCCGTCGCTACTGCCGGTGGCGTTGGCATTGGCCCGGTCGGTGTCGGCCTTGATCGCCGGGTTCTCGAGCAGGACGCGGGTGCTGTTGCGCAGCCTTGGACCCCAGAGTTGCTCCTTCTGGTAGGCCTCCAGCACGTAGTTGGGTTCGATCGCCAGGGCCTGGCTGGCCATCTCCAGAGCTTTCTGCTGATCGCCCGGCCGGGCATTCAGTGCGGCGGCCAGGGCAAGCATGGGTTCAGCGGCCTTGGGGTTGATCTCCAGGGCCCGGCGCCAGCGCCGGATCGCGTCGTCGCTGCGGCCGAGCTCATAAAGGACCAGGCCCTGGTTTTTGATCGCCTCCCAGAAATCCTTGCGCAGGCCCGAGGCCCGCTCAAACGAGCCCAAGGCCGCCTGGGGATTGTTCAGCAGCAGGTGGGCGTTGCCCAGGTCGAAGTGGGCACCGGGATTCTTGCCGTCGAACTTCAGACCGGTTTCCAGCAGACCGATGGCCTGGCCGGGCTGACCATCCCGCAGGGCCAGGGAGCCTTCCGCGAACCAGATGCCGGGGTTGCGCGGATCGAGCTGCTTGGCGCGCGCCAGGGACTGGCCGGCGGCCTTGATCTGGTTGCTGCGCAGCTGCGCTTCCGCCAGCAGCACCCAGCCGCGGGGATCGTTGGGCAGCAGTTGCACCGTCAGGCCTGCCAGCCGGGCCGCGTCATCGGCCTGGCCCAGCCTCAGCAGGCGTGTGGCTGCCTGGGCGATGCCCAGCCCCGCCGCCTCCAGCTCCTCCCCCTTGGGCACGTACACGTAGGGAACCAGGGCCTGTGCCGAGGCAGCCGGTCCGATTGCCAGGGTCAGGGCCAGCGGAGCCGTCGCCAGAAAGTTGAACCAGCGCGGAGCCATTCCAGCCGATCGATCCAGGGTCCAGCCTAGGGGTCCGCTTCTGGGGTCCCGGCCTGGGCCGACCGCAGATTGCGCCGCCACATCCAGGGCTTGATCCGCCGCAGAGCGGAACCCCGCAGCCGCTCATCCCAGTCGGCATCACTCCAGCCGAGGGCCTCGCCGGCGTGCAGGTTCAGCAACCAGTCCCTGGGTTGCAGCTCGGGATCCTCCGAGCTGGGCAGTGGCTGCTGGTTCCAGGGGCAGACGTCCTGGCAGATGTCGCAGCCGGCCACCCAGGGACCCATGGCCGCCACCATGGCGTCGGGAAGGGTGTCGTCCCGGTTCTCAATCGTGTGATAAGCCAGGCAGCGGTTGGCATCCACCACAAAGGGCTCGCTGATGGCGCCGGTGGGGCAGGCCTCGATGCAGCGGCTGCAGCGGCCGCAGAGAGGTTCAGATGCAGCGTCACCAGGAAGATCGGCCGTGGTGAGCAGATGGCCGATCAGCATCCACGACCCCCGGCGGGGGTGGATCAGGTTGCCGTTCTTGCCGATCCAGCCCAGACCCGCCTGCTCGGCCCAGGCCTTGTCCAGGAGGGGGGCGCTGTCGACGCAGGCCCGCCAGCCCACCCCAGGACACTGCTCCTCCAGCCAGCGCCCCAGCCGGCGCAGACGTCCATTGATCACCCGGTGATAGTCCCTGCCCCAGCCGTAGCGAGCGACGGCCAGGCTGCCCGGCGCTCGACTGGTGGCCACGTGATAGTTCAGGCCCACCGCCAGCAGGCTGCGCACGCCGGGCAGCAGGCTGGTGACCTGGCGGCGGCGTGGATCGGCCATCCAGGCCATACCGGCCTGGTGACCGGCCTCCAGCCAGCGCTCCAGCGCCGCAGTGCGCAGGGGGATCCGCCCATCGCCTGGCAAGGCGGCCAGGCCCACCGGTTCGAAGCCCAACGCCCTGGCCTGGGCCTTGAGCGCGATCGCCAGGTCCTGGAGGCGGTGCTCCGAGCCGGCCGGAGCGACCGGTTGCTGGGGATGGCCTGATCTCACCCGTACAGTTATTCCTGATTGCCATCCTGCTGTGACCACTGCCTCAACCAGCCGTCTTGGCTATCTCCTGCGCTGGCTCGGCCTCACCCTCGTCGTGCTGCTGGGGCTGCAGCTGGCGGCGGTGGTTTCCGCCTGGAGCTGGCAGGAGGAGGCGTTCCGCCAGATGGTGATCGAGCGTCTGATCACCCAGTCGCCGATGGCGCTGGTGGGCCTGCTGCTGGCTCTGTTCGGCTCCCGCCTCGACCAGACCGACCCCCGCTCCCCCCTGCGTTGGCTGGTGGCGGCCCTGGCGGCCCTCCTCGCCATTGGCCTGGCGGTGTCGGTGCCGGTGGCGATCAGCGGCGATGGTGTGCTGACCGCCAAGACCGAGCAGACCCTGACCGCTCAGCGCAGTCAGCTCGAGATGGCCAAGCAGCAGAGCCAGAATCCCCAGGTGCTGGAGCAACTGGTGCGCCAGGCTGAGCAGTCGGGCCAGGTGCCGCCCCAGGCCACCGAGGAACAGAAGCAACAGGCGGCTCGTGGCTTCATCGACCGCCAGCTGCAGCAGATGGAACAGCAGTTCAAGGAAGCCGAGCGGGCTCAGGGTCTGGCGGTGAATCAACGCCGCTATGCCGGCACCGGCTCGGCCGCAGTGCTGGCCGTGGCCTTCACCCTGCTGGCTCTGGCCGCGTTGCTCTGAAATCCCTCGGAACAACCCCGGAAGCTGCTCCACCCCCAGACGGCTGGCTAGGTTGCTCACAGCAATCCGAACACCGGACAACCGGAACCATCCTTGGTGCAGTCGAGCCCCAGACCTGATCAACCCTTGGGGACCCGGTTGCAGCAGGACCTCAAGAATGATCTGATCGCCGGTCTGCTGGTGGTCATTCCCCTGGCCACCACCATCTGGCTGGCGACCACGGTGAGCCGCTTCGTGCTCGCCTTTCTCACCTCGATTCCCAAGCAATTCAATCCCTTCAATACCCTCAATCCACTCCTGCAGGAGTTGATCAACCTGGGGGTGGGTTTGCTGGTCCCTCTGCTGGGAATTCTGCTGATCGGCCTGATGGCCCGCAACATCGTCGGGCGTTGGTTGCTCGATTTTGGGGAGGGAACCCTCCAGCGCATTCCACTCGCCGGCTCGGTCTACAAGACGCTCAAGCAACTGCTTGAAACGATCTTCCGAGATAATTCCACCCGCTTCCGCCGGGTCGTGCTGGTGGAATATCCACGTAAGGGCTTGTTCGCCCTCGGGTTTGTCACCGGGGTTCTCGGCAACGTGATGCAGGGGGGGTTCGATCAGCCGATGCTGAGCGTCTTCATTCCCACGGCTCCCAACCCCACCACCGGCTGGTACGCCGTGGTGCCGGAAACTGCGGTCCGTGACCTGGACCTCTCTGTGGAGGATGCGTTCCGCACGATCATCTCCGCGGGGATCGTCAGCCCTGATGATGAGCGTGAAACCCCGGCCAGCCGCAGCTTCTCCAGTCTGCTTGCCCAGTTGCGTGCTCCCGTCTTCTCCTCTGTTCCCCCCAACAAGCCCTGATCCGCGGCCTGCCACCCTCGCCCCACCCGATGCCGAGTCGATCCATCTCCAGAGAACTGGCCCTGCTGATGCTGGGCCAGGTCAGTGACCGCGTACCACCGGCCGACCTGCCGCTCGAGAGTCTTCTGCAGCAGGCTCTGGCCAGCCTGGCCCAGCATGTGCGCGAGGCGCTCGACAATGCCGAGCTCGATCTGCAGCAGGCGCAACAGCAACTGCTCGACAGCGAACTGATCGATGGGGCCGACCAGATGCCCCGGGTTCGGGATCATCTCCAGCGGGGTCTGACCCATGCCGAGCAGGCGCTCAATCGTCTCTCGGCCAGCCTGGAGTTACCGCGTCTGCTGATGCTTGCCGACCAGAGCGAGATCCGCGAGGGGGCGATCGCCCGCACCCGAGCCGTGCTCCAGGACCGCGATGCGCTCGATTCACGGCTCGATGCCGTGATGGAAGGCTGGCGCCTCGGCCGCCTGCCCCGCATCGACCGCGACATCCTGCGGCTGGCGGCCGTGGATCTCCACACCTTCGGAACGCCGGCCCCGGTGGCCTGCAACGAGGCCGTGGAGCTGGCCAACCGCTACAGCGATGATCAGGGCCGCCGGATGATCAACGGGATCCTGCGCCGTCTCACCACCTCCGTCTCCTGAGCAAGCATGGTCTTCGACTGGTTCCGGCGGCGTCCCACCACCACCGAGCCGGCGGCTGAGCCTGCGGCGGCCAAGGAGGCTGGCGAAGACAAGGCCGATGGCAGCGCCGCCGGCGTGTCAGAGGCGCCACTTCCACCCGCTTCGGTCGGTGAACCCGTCCCGGAGCCGGCACCCCAAGCGCCAGCCCCGGCCCCCGCTGTCGATCAGGACGCCCTGGACTGGGCCCGTCAGGCCTATGCCCGCCTCAAGGCTGAGCAGGAGCGCAGCCAGCCAGTCGCCGAAGCCCAGGTACCTGAACCAACGCCTGAACCCGTTGAGGCGGAAGCGCCTCAACCGGAACCTGTTGCCGCTGCGGAGCCGGAGAAGTCCTCCGAGGCGACTCCTCCAGAGGTTCAGGCCACACCAGCAGAGTCAGCCAGCACATCTGAGCGACCTCCAGCCCTGGAGTCGCCCAGCCCCGCCGGCCCCTCCCTGCTGGAGCTGGCCGCGGCCAGCCGTGCCGAGCGCCAGCAGACCGTGCTCGCCCCCAGCACCGACCCGCCGCCCAAGGGCGAGCCGACTGCCCCCTCGAGTGAGGAGGCCAGCCCACAGCTGGGGTCCTTTGATGCCGACTTCACCTGGTCCGCCGAGGTGCTCGCGGCCCAGGGCCGACGTGCCGATCAGGTCTCGCTTGAGGAGATTGACTGGCTCAGCCGCCTGCGTCGCGGCATGGAGAAGACCCGACGCGGCCTGGTCACCCAACTGCTCGACAGCCTGGGCGACGATCCCCTCACCCCGGAGGTGCTCGACGATCTGGAAACCACCCTGCTGCGTGCCGATGTGGGCGTGCAGGCCACCGACCACGTGCTCGAGGCTCTGCGCAGGCGCCTGAACGAAGAGGTGGTGGAGCCGGCCGAGGGTCTTCGCTTTCTCAAGGAGCAGCTGCGCGGGCTGCTCGAGACGCCGATCGAAGCCAGCGGTGAGCTTCTGCTGGCCCCCCAGCGGGACCGACTCAATGTCTGGTTGCTGGTGGGGGTGAATGGTGTCGGCAAAACCACCACCCTGGGCAAACTGGCCAATCTGGCGGTGCGCAGCGGCTACAGCTGCCTGATCGCCGCCGCCGACACCTTCCGCGCCGCCGCCGTGCAGCAGGTCACTGTCTGGGGCGAGCGCAGCGGCGTGCCGGTGATCGCCAACCCCAGTGCCAATGCCGATCCGGCAGCCGTGGTCTACGACGCCATCGGGGCGGCCCGCTCCAAGGGAATCGAACTGGTGCTGGTGGACACGGCCGGCCGGCTGCAGACCAAGAACAACCTGATGGAGGAACTCAGCAAGGTGCGGCGCATCGTCGACAAGCTGGCCCCGGAGGCGGTTGTGGAATCCCTGCTGGTGCTTGATGCCAGTCAGGGGCAGAACGGCCTTCGCCAGGCGATGGCCTTCGCCAGTGCCGCCGGTCTTACAGGGGTGGTGCTCACCAAGCTCGATGGCAGCGCCCGGGGTGGTGTGGCCCTGGCGGTGGCCTCCGAAGCCGGCTTGCCGATTCGTTTCATCGGTGCCGGCGAGGGCATCCGCGACCTCAGGCCGTTCAACAGCTTTGAGTTCGTCGAAGCCCTGCTCTCCAGTTGAGCTGCTCGAACTGGGGAACCCTGCTAGCGTTCGCCCCCTGCGGCCGCCTGTTAAGAGCCGCACGCCGCCAGCCCGCGTGCCCCTGCCACCGCCCCGGCCCCATCAGGCCCTCACGGCATCGGCTTCCCTGCGGCAACTGCTCGACAGCCTCAGCCGGGAGCAACGGCGCAACCAGGAGCTGCTGGCCTCTCTTGGCTTCGCCTTACGCAGCTTCACCAACCTGAACCGCTTCCTGGAGCTGGTTCCCCTGGTGTCCTCTCGCCTGGTGGGAGCTGAGGCCAGCCTTCTGGTGGTCTTCCACCCCGACGGACGCCTCTGGCGGGAGCACACCCAGGCCAGTCCTGCCTCCCGCAGCGGCGAACTGGTGCGCCTGCTGGGGGAGCTGGATCTGCCCGCTGGCCTGGCCGAGGAGGAGGAGGTCTCCCAGCTCGATCTGCAGGTGCGTCGTCTGCTGGGGGAGGTGCAGCTGTTCGGCACCTCAGTGGTGGCCCGCAACCGGGCCCGCGGACGCCTCTACGTCTTCGGCAGCGCCGAAGGCCTGACCTGGAGTGATGTGCACCGCCGCCACGTGCAGCTGGTGGCTGATCTCACGGGCGTGGCCATCGAAACCGAGCTGCTGCAGGAGGACCGCCGCCGCCATGAGCGCCTCGATCGCCAGCTCAACACCGGTGCGGAGATCCAGGCGCAGCTGCTTCCCGATCACTGTCCGGTGATTGAGGGGGTGGAGCTGGCCGCCCGCTGCCGGCCGGCCTTTGAGGTGGGGGGCGACTACTACGACTTCATCCCGACCCGGCCCCAGCTCAGCGGACGCCGTCGTGAAACCTCGCGCTGGGCCCTGGTGATGGGCGATGTGATGGGCAAGGGTGTGCCCGCGGGCCTGCTGATGACCCTGCTGCGGGGGATGCTGCGGGCCGAGGTGCTCAGTGGCCATGCCCCCGACCGGATCCTGCACGACCTCAATGAACTGGCCCAGGAGGACCTGGCCCATTCGCACCGTTTCGTCACCCTCTTCTATTCCGACTTCGATCCCCGCAGCCGCGTGCTCCGCTATGCCAACGCTGCCCACAATCCGCCGCTGCTGTGGCGGCACCAGCGCCACGGGGTGGAGCGGCTCGATGCTCCGGGCCTGCTGATCGGCCTGCAGCCGGAGGCCCAGTACGGCTGCGAACGCGTGCTGCTGGAGCCAGGTGATGTGGTGCTCTATTACACCGATGGGGTCAGTGAAGCCCTCGGTCTCACGGGTGAGCGCTTCGAAGAGGAGCGCCTGCAGCGGCACCTGGGAGAAGCCTGCCGGGCCGGCAAGAGCGCTCAGGGTGTTCTCGATGCCCTGTTCGAGCGGCTCGACCGCTTCGTGGGTGCTGACCGGCAGCTGAGCGACGATGCCTCGATGGTGGTGCTGAAGGTGCGTGAGGAGGTGATGCTTCCCACCCTGCCCGGCTGAGTGGGGCCCCCAGGCTCGGATGCGAAGCTGACGCTTCGCGGCATGGTTCGGTTTCGATGGCGGCACAGGCTTCCCAACCGGCCCGATGGAGTGACCGTTTCGAGGAAGGGCTCCACCCGGCCATCGAGCGCTTCAATGCCTCGATCGGCTTTGACATCACCCTGTTGCAGCAGGACCTCGATGCCTCCGTCGCCCACGCCCGCATGCTCGGCCGCTGCGGGGTGATCAGCGTCGCTGAGGCGGATCAACTCATCGCGGCCCTCGAGACGGTTCGCACCGAGGCGGCCGAGGGTCATTTCCGCCCAGGGGTGGAGGCCGAGGACGTGCACTTCGCCGTGGAGCACCGCCTGATCACCCTGATCGGCCCCCTGGGCAAGAAGCTGCACACCGGCCGCAGCCGCAACGATCAGGTCGGCACCGATCTGCGCCTCTGGCTGCGCCAGGCGATCGATGGCCTCGATGCCGGCCTGCGGCGCTTCCAGCAGGCCCTGCTTGACCAGGCGGAGAACCACCTGCACACCCTCATTCCGGGCTACACCCACCTGCAGCGGGCCCAGCCCCTCTCCCTGGCCCACCACCTGCTGGCCTATGTGGAGATGGCCGAACGCGACCGGAAGCGGCTTTCCGACGTGCGCCGCCGGGTGAACATCTCGCCCCTGGGGGCGGCGGCCCTGGCCGGTACGCCGGTGCCGATCGACAGGCGGCTGACGGCCGAGGAACTGGGCTTCGAGGAGATCTATGCCAACAGCCTCGATGCGGTCAGCGATCGCGACTTCGCCGTGGAATTCAGTGCCGCTGCCAGTCTGATCCTGGTCCACCTCAGCCGTCTCTCGGAGGAGGTGATCCTCTGGGCCAGCGAGGAGTTTGGCTTCGTGCGGCTCACTGACCGCTGCGCCACCGGCAGCAGCCTGATGCCCCAGAAGAAGAACCCCGACGTGCCCGAGCTGGTGCGTGGCAAGGCCGGCCGGGTGTTCGGTCACCTGATGGGCCTGCTCACGATGATCAAGGGGCTGCCCCTTGCCTACAACAAGGATTTCCAGGAGGACAAGGAAGCCCTCTTCGATGTGGTCCGCACCACCGCGGATTGCCTTGAGGCGATGGCGATCCTGCTGGAGGAGGGCATCCACTTCCGGCCCGAGAGGCTGGAGCAGGCCGTGGCGGCTGATTTCTCCAATGCCACCGATGTGGCCGACTACCTGGTGGCCCGTGGCGTTCCCTTCCGTGAGGCCTACCAGCTGGTGGGCGGGTTGGTGAAAACCTGCCTGGCCGAGGGGCTGTTGCTGCGGGATCTGCCCCTGGAGCGCTGGCGCCAGCTTCATCCCGCCTTCGAGGCGGACATCCACGCCGCGATCGAGCCGCGTCAGGTGGTGGCCGCCCGCCGCAGCGAGGGGGGCACGGGTTTCGAGCGGGTGGCCGAACAGCTCAAGCGCTGCCGCGAGCGGCTCGCTCCCCAGGCCCCAGCCTCCTAGAGGCCTTGCTGTTCCAGGTCCTGGGCGGCAGCCTCCAGCACCTCTGGGCCCGCGCTGCGCTCCCCCGCACGCTCCCCCAGCCGGCGGCGCCAGTGCCGGGCCCCCGGCACCCCTTCCACCAAATGCACCAGGTGGCGGGCGATCGGCCAGAGCCGTCGGCCGGCCCCGCACCAGCGGCTGGCATGGGGAATCAGGCCCCGCACCACCGTTGAGGCCGAGGCCGGAGCTCGCTCCAGGCAGCCGAACAGCTCCTGGTCGACCGAGGCCCAGCGCAGGGGATGGTCGTAGGCGGCGCGGCCCACCATCACCCCATCCACCTGACCCAGGTGCTCCTGGCAGTTCTCCAGGCTCAGCAGGCCGCCATTCAGTTCGATCGTGAACTGGGGGCGATCCCGTTTGAGTTGATGCACCAGGTCGTGGCGCAGGGGCGGAATCGTGCGGTTCTGCTTCGGATCCAGGCCATGGAGCCAGGCCTTGCGGGCATGCACGCTGAAGCGGCTGGCGCCGGCGCCGGCCACCTTGTCCACGAAAGCCAGGAGCAGCTCATAGCTGTCCTGATCGTCGATGCCGATGCGGTGCTTGACCGTCACCGGCAGGGAAGAAGCATTCGCCATCGCCTCCACGCAGCGGGCCACCCGATCCGGGTCCGCCATCAGGCAGGCGCCGAACCGTCCCTGCTGCACCTTGGGGCTGGGGCAGCCCACGTTGAGGTTGATCTCGTCGTAGCCCCAGGCGGCCGCCAGTTGTGCTGATTCCGCCAGCAGCGCCGGATCGTCGCCCCCCAGCTGCAGGGCCAGGGGATGTTCCTGGGGATCGAAGTCCAGCAGCGTGTCGCGGCGGCCGTGGTGCAGGGCCTGGGCCACCACCATCTCGGTGTAGAGCAGGGCGCGACGGCTGATCTGCCGCATCAGCACCCGGAAGTGCCGGTCGGTGCAGTCCATCATCGGCGCCACACTGAAGCGGTAGGCCCCGGCAACGGGCGTCGTCGCGTTGTCTCCCTGCCCCATCCGCCCATGCTGCCTGTCGACTGGTCCCTGGTGGTCGCCGGGGGTGGGCCCGCCGGCTACATGGCGGCCATCACCGCCGCGGAGCAGGGGCTGGCGGGAGTGCTGCTGCTGGAGGCCACCCCCCAGCCGCTGGGCAAGGTGCTGATCAGCGGCGGCGGGCGCTGCAATGTCACTCATGCCTGCTGGGATCCCCTGGCCCTGGTGGGGCATTACCCCCGGGGGTCGAGGGCCCTGCGCGGGCCGTTCAGCCGCTTCGCACCCGGCGACTGTCTGGCCTGGTTTGCCGAGCGGGGACTGGAGCTGGTGGAGGAATCCGACGGCCGCCTCTTTCCCCGCAGCAACCGCTCCAGCAGCGTGGTGGCTGTACTTGAAGCGGCCGCCGCCGCCGCCGGGGTGACCGTCTGGAGGGGGGGCTCCCTGCGCCAGGTGGAGCGACGCGAGGGGTGTGGATTCAACCTGCGGCTGCGCCTGTCACCGGGACTGGCCCCTGCTGGGGCTTCCAGCGACCTCAGCGCCGCCCGCCTGCTGCTGGCCACGGGTGGCCATCCCAGCGGCCGCCAGCTGGCCAGCCAGTTGGGCCATGGCGTGGTGGCGCCGGTGCCATCCCTGTTCACCCTGGCCCTGGAGGCCAACCCCCTGGCCGCCCTGCGCGGGGTGGTGATGGATCCGGTGGGACTGGAGCTGCGACTGCCCTCCAAGCGTTTTCGCGAGCGAGGACCACTGCTGATCACCGGCTGGGGGGTGAGCGGTCCAGCCACCTTGAGGCTCACCGCCTTTGCGGCCCGTGCCCTCAAGGACAGCGGCTACCGCGCCGAACTGCGCATTGATTGGAGTGGTGGCTGCTCTGCCGCTGAGCTGGCGCATCGCTTCCAGACCGCCCGCGTCGAGCAGGCCCGCCGCCAGTTGCTCAATGCCCGCCCCTGGCCCGAGCTCAGCCGCCGGCTCTGGATCCACCTGCTGGAGCGCCATGGGGTGACTCCCGACCAGCGTTGGGCTGATCTGCGCCGGCGCGACGAGGACAGCCTGCTGGGAGCCCTGCGCTCCAGCACCTACGCGGTGGGCGGCCGCGGCCCCTTCGGTGAGGAATTCGTCACGGCCGGCGGCGTCACCCTGGGGGAGGTGAACCTGGCCACGATGGAGAGCCGGAAGCAGCCAGGGCTGTACTTCGCCGGCGAGCTGCTGGATGTGGACGGGGTCACCGGCGGCTTCAACTTCCAGCACTGCTGGACCAGCGGCTGGCTGGCCGGAGGCGCCATCGCCAGGGAGGCCCGCGAGGGGCTGCCGCTGGCGGTGCGCTCAGCGGATCTTGTCGAAGACCGAGAACATCGGTAGATACATGGCCACGAGAATCGCGCCCACGATGATGCCGACGATCACGATCATGATGGGCTCCAGGAGTGAGGTGAGCGCTTTGACAGCCACTTCAACCTCGTCTTCGTTGAAATCGGCGACCTTGGAGAGCATGGCATCCATCTCTCCGGTCTCTTCGCCAATGGCCAGCATGCTGAGAGCCATTTCCGGAAAGACGTTCTTGCGGGAGAGGGCCACGCTAACGGGGATGCCATCCTGTATCTCCACTCGGCAGTCCTCGATCGTATCGGCAAAGATTGAATTTCTTGAGGTGTCTCGAACGATCTCCAGGCTCATCAGAATCGGCACACCGGCTTTGCTCAGTGAGCTGAAGGTTCGGCAGAATTGAGCAGTTTCGGTTTTCTGAATCAGGTCACCGAACAGGGGAATCTTCAGGATGAAGCCGTCAACTTTCCGCTTGCCCAGGGGAGTTTTGTAGAACCCGATGAACAGCCATCCGGCCAGGATCACAAAGGCGATCAGGAACAGGGAAAATGCCGAGCGAAGCAGGGCGCTGAGATTCACCATCATCTGGGTGAAGACAGGCAGCTCCGCGCCCAGCTGCTCAAAGATATCGGCAAAGGTCGGGATCAGGAAAATCGTCATCCCGAGGAACACGGCGATGGCGATCAGCAGCACGATGACCGGATAGGCCAGGGCTCCCTTGATCTGATTCTGAAGCTTGGCATTCTGCTCCAGCAACAGGGCCAGCCGTTTCAGGGTTTCATCGAGCACGCCTCCGAGTTCGCCCGCTTCGACCATCGCGATGGTGATCCGATCGAACACCTTGGGCCAGCGGCGCATCGCCACTCCAAGGCTCACCCCCTGACTCACATCGCTGGCGACGGCCTCAAGGGCCTGCCGGAAAATCGGTTTCTTCTGCTGCTTGGCCACCAGGGTGAGGCCTCGCACAATCGGCACGCCAGAATCCACCAGGGCCGAGAGTTTGCTGGCGAACAGCGCCTTTTCCCGGACATTGGGCCTGGCCTGGAACATCGTCCCCAGATCCCGGCTGAACAGACTGGCGCCCCTCTTGGCGCTCGCCTGCACCGAACGGGTGGAGGCGAGCGGCACCACGGAGGTGGCGGCGATGCCCCGGCGGCGCAGGTCCCGCTTGGCGCTGGCCAGGTCAGGGGCTTTCAGCTGGATCACCTTCTGCTGGCCCCGCTGGTTGGCGTAGGTGGCGGAGAAGACCGAAGCTGGTCCTTCGGTCGCGGGTACCAGGGAGTGGGCGAGGATGCCCCGCCGGCGCAGGTCACGGCGGGCCGTGGGCAGATCGTTGGCCTCAACCCGCAGCTCCCGCTGGTCCCCCCGGGTGCTGGTGTACGTGGCCAGAAAGGCAGGCATGGTGGATGCTGATCAGAGGAAGTTGCCGAGCAGCCGGTTCAACTCATCCGGTTTGGTGGAATGGGTGCGGGCTTCCTCCAGGGCGATGTCCCCCTGCTTGACCATGTCGGCCAGGGCTTTCTCCAGGGTCTGCATGCCCAGCTGACCGCCGGTCTGAATCTGCGAATAGATCTGAGCTGTTTTCGCTTCGCGGATGAGGTTGGCCAGGGCCGGCGTGTTGATCATGATCTCCTGGGCCATCACCCGACCATAGTTGTGGCTGGAGGGTGAACTTCTGCGGCAGAGCGTCTGGGCGAAGATCGCCGCCAGGCTGCTGCTGAGCTGGGTGCGGATCTGGGCCTGCTGGCCCGCCGGGAACACATCCACCATGCGATCCACGGTCTGGGCGGCGGAACTGGTGTGCAGGGTGGCGAACACCAGGTGGCCGGTTTCTGCAGCGGTGATGGCCAGTTGAATCGTTTCCAGATCACGCATTTCCCCCACCAGAATCACATCGGGATCCTCCCGCAGGGCAGCTCTCAGGGCATTGCTGAAGCTTTTGGTGTCTTCATTGAGCTGGCGCTGATGGATCAGGCTCTTGTCATTGATGTAAGCAAACTCGATCGGATCCTCGATCGTGATGATGTGCTCGGCCCGGCTGTGGTTGATGTGATCGAGCAGTGAGGCCAGGGTGGTGCTTTTGCCCGATCCGGTCGGACCCGTCACCAGCACCAGGCCTGAAGGCCGCTTGGTGATGTCCACCACCACCGGAGGCAGGCCCAGCTCCTGGGGCGTGGGCACCTTGCTGTTCAGGGCCCGCATGGAGGCGGCATAGGTGCCGCGCTGGCTGAAGACATTGATGCGGAAGCGGGCCAGGCCGCGCAGGCCGTAGGAGCAATCGAGTTCCCAGGTCTGCTCCAGCTGCTTCCGCTGGGAGTTGGTGAGGATCGAGAAGATCATGCGGTTGCAGGATTCTTCGCTGAGGGCCTGCTCCCGCATCGGCCTGAGTTCCCCGTTGAAGCGTCCGTAGGGTTGCTGGCCGGCCGAGAGATGAAGGTCGCTGCCCTTCTGCTCGACCAGCTCTTCCATCAACTCCTCGATCTGGAGCTCCATCGGGACCATGCCGGGTTGATCTGGATTCTGAGTGCCGCTGAGATGGCCTGCAACACTCAGCGGCGGGGGGTCAGGCAATAGGGGCACTCCAGCCATTCATCCCTGAGGCCCGCCCCGCAGCCCTGGCAGGTCAAGGTGGTGAGGGCCTGGGCGCGCCGCTGGGATTCCAGTTCGGTGTCGGTGAGCAGCATCCGCTCCACTTCCTCGAGGGTGGTCTGGCCGTGGCGCACGAGTTCCAGGCCATAGACCAGCAGGGTTTTCATGCCGGTCTCGATCGAAAGATTGCGGATCACGTCGGTGCTGGCGCCCTTGGCGATGGCACTGGCGAGGTTGTCGTTGATCCTCAGCACTTCGTAGACGCCGATACGGCCCTTGTAGCCCCGTCCCTGGCAGGTGGGACAGCTACTGCCGTCGGCCCTGGGTCCCCGATTGGCTTTGTAGAACGTGACCGACTGCTCCTGGCTGGCGAAGAGGCCGAAATGGCCCAGCTCTTCCTCCCCTGGGTGGTAAGGCCTACGGCACGACTCGCAGACCCTGCGCAGCAGCCGCTGGGAGACGATCCCGATCAGGGAGGCACTCACCATGAAGGGCTCCACGCCCATCTCGTTGAGCCGGGCGATGGCACTGGGGGCGTCGTTGCAGTGCAGGGTCGTGAGCACCAGATGGCCGGTCAGGGCCGCCTCGATGGCGGTCTTGGCCGTCTCGCCATCGCGGGTTTCCCCCACCAGCAGCACGTCCGGGTCCTGGCGCATGAAGGCCCGCAGGGCAGTGCTGAAGTCGTAGCCCTTGTCGCGGTTCACCTGGGTCTGGGTGATGCCCTTGAGCATGTACTCGATCGGATCCTCGACGGTGGAGATGTTGATGCCGGGCTCGTTGCGTTCCGCCAGCAGGGAATAGAGCGTGGTCGACTTGCCTGACCCGGTGGGCCCCGTCACCAGCACCATCCCGAAGGGCCTCGAGCCCATCGATCGCACGGTGGCCAGGGTGGTTGGCTCGGTGATCAGTCGGTCGAGGCCCAGACGGGTGCTGCCGCTGTCGAGCAGACGCAGCACGACCTTCTCCCCCCAGCGGCCCGGCAGAGTACTCACCCGAAGTTCGATCGTGCGGCCGCGGAACATCCGGCGGATGCGCCCGTCCTGGGGCATCCGCCGCTCGGCGATGTCCAGTTCGGCCATGATCTTGAAGCGCGAGGTGACCGCCGGTGCCAGGCTCCTGGGCAGGTGTTCGACCGGATGCAGCACTCCGTCCTGGCGAAAGCGGATCCGCAGCCCGTCCTCCTCCGGCTCCACGTGGATGTCGCTCGACTCCGACTCCATCGCCTGGATCAGGATGCGGTTCACCAGGCTCACCACCGGTGAGGCGTTGGAGGCCTTCAGGCTTGCCTCCAGGTCCAGTTCCTGCTCCTCGGCAGCGGGCGCCTCCTCCAGGCGGCTCTCCAGGCTGAGGCCCTCCAGCAGCGAGAGGGCGTTCGGCTGAGAGACCAGGTCGGTGTCCTTGCTGGGGCGATGGCGTCGGTCAGCCATCTTCTGCTGCAGGGCCTCGCTGATCTCCTCCTGCAGCCCCAGGCGCAACTCCGGGGTGATGCCGTTGGCCAGCACCGCCTCCTCCAGTCGCTGGCGCTGCTGCTCCTGCCAGTGGCTGGGGATGGCGATCA
>NZ_JAGQBY010000044.1:0-19319 GCF_024345875.1 Synechococcus sp. EJ6-Ellesmere | reverse complement strand
GCCCAGCATTCCCAGGGCCTGATCCAGGGCCTCTGGCAAGCCAGCCTCACTCAGGTCGTTGGTGGACACGAAGCCATCACGCTCCCCCAGGAATACCCGCAGGCCAGCCCCACGACCGAAGGCCGGACTGACGTTGGTGATCCTCTCCTGCTCCGCCAGCAGACCGATGTGGTCGGTGCTCTCAAGAAACACCTCCACCAGGCTGGCGCCGGCGGAGGTACCCGCTGACAGCACTGTTTCGAGCCGATCCCGCCAGCGTTGATCGAGGCTCTCGCCCGTGAGGGTATCCGTGAATGAAGGGGTGGGAGTGGCGAGCAAGACGGTTCAGAGAGGACTGTCAGGCTAACCAGGCCAAGCCTCAACGCACGGCGGGCTGGAACTCCTCACTGCGGATCGGTGCCATCAGGAACAGCTTGGCCATCTCCAGGCCATTGGCCATCCAGTGGGGGACCTTGCGCAGGGCCCTGACCAGGGCTGGGCCGCCTTTGGCGTCAGCCTCACTGAGGGCGGCGTTGTTGGTGACGATCCGCTCCAGGCGTGAGTAGAACTTGGGATGCTCCACATTGAGCACCACGGGGAACACCCTGGCCGAAGTTTCGTTGGTCTTGGCGATCACCATCTTGTCGTACTCGCGGGCATCGAGGCCGAGCGCCTCGTAGAACTCCTTGCGGGCCACATCACGCACGTACATGGTGGCGAACACCGCCAGCAGGAAGAAACGGCACCACAGCCTGGATTGCAGACCGCGGACGGTATCGGGCTGGGCCTTCATCAGGGCATCAAAGAAGTCGCCGTGGCGGTTCTCGTCCTGGCACCAGTTCTCGAAGAAGTTGAAGATCGGGAAGATCTTGCTCTCCGGGTGCTTCTCCAGGTGGCGGTAGATGGCGATGTAACGCCAGTAGCCGATCTTCTCGGAGAGATAGGTCGCGTAGAAGATGAACTTCGGCTTGAAGAAGGTGTAAGCCTTGTTGGCGGTGAGGAAGCCCAGATCCAGTTGCAGGCCGAAATCACCCATCGCCTTGTTCAGGAAGCCGGCATGGCGGGCTTCATCGCGGGCCATGTGGGCAAAGCACTCGGCCAGCAGCGGATTCTTCTCCTTGATCCGGCGGCTCAGTTCCTTGTAGAGCAGAAATCCGGAGAACTCGGAGGTGCAGCTCTGCTCCAGGAACTCCACAAACACCTTGCGGGTCTCGGGATCGAGCTTGTCGGCGGCGCCCTCGAACTCCTCTTTGCGCACGAAGTGGTGGCGGTTGTAATCCGTGCGGAACTCCTCGCAGATCGCTTCGAGCTCCTGCTCGTTGGGCCGCAGATCCATGGCGGCCATCGCCTCGAAATCCGTGGTGTAGAAGCGCGGGGTGAGGATCGTGTCCTTGACCGGCTCCTTGAAGGCCTTGGCCTCAGCGGCGTTGGTGCCACGGGTGGCGGTGGGCGCAGCGACGGGAGGCACCATGCGAGCAGAACGGTGGAGTGTTCCGCCCATCGTAGGTGGGCTTTCCGCGCATCCGGCCTGGATGTGAAGCGCTCAGTTGGGGCCCAGCCACTTCTGGCTGTTGAGCCGTGACACCACCCTCGAGATCAGCAGGGCCAGGGTCGTCTTCTTCTCATCGATCAGGAACGACTCCAGCAGGCTGGGTTCGCTGCCCGCCTCAGCCAGCGCGATGGTCTTGGCGGAGCTGATGCTCGCCTCGGTGAAACAGAGCCAGAAGCGCCGGTCACCGGGGAAGCTCCCCATCACCAGCCAGCAGGGGCTCCCCACCACCGGCATCGCCCCCTGCTCGAAGCTCAGCTGCGGGGTTGCTCCGCCGAAGGCCTCGATTTCCTTGAGCAGGGCAGGCAGGAACAGCTGAGGGATGAACTCGGCGAAGGGCTTGTCTTCCGGAGCCGGTGGCTTGACCTTGACGGGATTCGGCGCGGGGCTGGCGGAGTCGCTCACGGGCTGGAGCCTCAGCTCGAAACACTGCCACCAATCCTAGGCATCTCCGGCCGCGCGACTGTCGAGGGGCTCCGGCTTCACCAGTCGTCGCTGGGGGGTGTGTCCCAGCCCTCGGCGTCGCCGTTGCCGGGGCTGGCCGTTGCGGTGGCTGAGGCCGGCGCTCCGCCGCTGCCTGTGCGCAGGATCCGGAAGGGCACCGAGAGGGTGGGTGGTGGCTCCTGGGGCGCGCGCTCGGGTCCTGCGTATCCCCCGGGCGGTTGCTGTGGTGCAGGTCTGGCACTTGCTTGGGGCCTGTCATCCCAGGGCTCTGGCTCGCGCCGGTCGCCGCCGCCGGATGGCTGAACCGATCGCCGCCGCAGGGGCTGATCGCCCGGTTGCTGCAGGGCCAAGGCCGTGAGGCCGGCGCTGAGGGCGGCTCCGCCGCTGGCCGCCAGGGCCAGCCAGACCCCGATCGGCAGGGCTGGGGAGGTCCAGATCAGCAGCCGCAGGCGGCTGGCGGGGGTGGGGTTCAGGGCCGCCACCAGCAGCACGGCCAGCAGCGGGGCCAGCAGAGGCAGGAGCAGGAGGCGTTGCAGCACGGAGGGGATCAGTCCGGGAGTCAGACCGGCGGGCGGGGCTCAGAGGCTGGCCGCGGCGGCCACCGGGCCATCCCAGCGGCGCAGGGAGCCGAGGTCGTAGCCCAGGCCATCGAACCCCCGGATCACCAGAAAGTCGATCATGTCCTCCAGGCTGGTGGGGCGGTGATACCAGGCGGGAATCGGTGGGGCGATGCGCGCACCCGCCTCGGCCAGGGTCGTGAGGTTGCGCAGGTGAACCAGGCTCCAGGGCATTTCCCGGGGGGCGATCACCAGCGGCCGTCCCTCCTTGAGGTGCACATCGGCCACCCGCTCCACCAGATCGAGGGCCACGCCACTGGCGATCCGGCCCACCGTTCCCATGCTCGCCGGCAGGATCACCATGCCGCGGGTCCGAAAGCTGCCACTGGCGATTGCCGCCGCCTGATCGTTCCAGCGGTGACAGCGCAACTGGCCCGTTGTCACGCCCGTGCGCTCCCGCCAGAAGCAGGCCTGCAGATCCGGTTCAGAGGGAATGCGCACCCCCTGCTCCGCCAGCCAGACCCCGATGGCCCCGCGGCTGGCCACCAGCTCCACCGTCTCGCCGGCCTCCAGCAACAACTGCAGACCCCGCTCCGCCAGCGGCATGGCGGAGGCACCCGTGACCGCCAGGACCACCGGATCCATCCGCTCAGTCCTCCCCGTCTTCGCCGCTCTCCTCGTCGCCCTCCGGCAGCAGCACGGCCAGATCGATCTGATGGCGCAGGGCATCGACGTTCTGGATCTGCACGTCCACCTGGTCGCCGAGCATGTAGGTGCGGCGGTTCTTGCGGCCCACCAGGCGGTTCTGGCGGGAGCGGTATTCGTACCAGTCGTCCTTGAGGGAACTGACGTGCACCAGACCCTCCACCTGGGAGGGGGGAATCTCCACGAAGAAGCCGTAGCTCTGCACGCCGCTGATCACACCGCTGAGGGTCTGACCCACCAGGGGTTCCGCCGCGCGGGCCTGGGCCATGGCCAGCAGGTCGGCCTCCACCTCGGCGGCGAAGCGGGCCCGACCGCTCAGCCGCTGCAGCATCGAATCGCTGCGCCCCTGATTCAGTTCGGCGAGCTGGGTGGGGGTGAGCAGAGGCCAGTCGATCGTGCCGTGGCAGCTGGCGCTCGCGAGGTCGACCCGGGTCTTGTGGCGAACGCTGGGGCGGTCCTTGCCCTCGGTGAGCAGCAGCACCAGCAGCTGCTGATTCCAGAGGTCGGCGTAGTGCAGGGAGGGCAGGCACCAGGGGGCGTAAGCCGCAGGTTCAGCGGCCAGCAGATGGCCCTCGGCGCTGGTGCTCAGCTGGATCGGGGGGATCACCTCACTCAGCTGGCGCTGCAGCACGCGGCTGCGATCGGTGGCCGCAAACGTGGCTGCCAGGTCGCGCGGGGCGGGGGCGTTGCCGTCGTCGCTGAGCTCCACCGGGATGTCGAGGCCGAGGGCCGCCTTGGCCACCTCGTTGATCTCGGTGCCATCGGCCGGCGGGTTGACCGCAAAAATTGCCGGCAGCCCCAGGGCGCAGAGATGGGCGCCGAGGGCACGGTTCGCGAGGATCAGCAGTTCCCGCAGCAGGGCCGTGGGCTGGTGCTCGGGCAGCTGCACCATCCAGCCCTGGCGGCGCTCCTCAGGAGCGGGGACGCAGAGGTCGCCGAGGGAGTCGAGGCTGGGGCGGGGCAGATCCAGCTCCAGGGAGCCGCTCTCCAGACGGTGCTGGCGCAGCAGGGTCGTGATCTCCAGCAGCCGCTCCAGCTGGGGCAGCTGATCCTTGATCGGCTTGAGCGCCGCCGGGACGGTGCGGGCCTTGGGCTTGCGGTCTGCCAGGGCTTGCAGGGCGCTGCCATCGACAACGGCATCCACCTTGATGCTGGTGAGGGCAAAGCGGTAGTCGCTCAGCTCCCCCTGCTCGTTGCAGCGCAGCCCCACTGAGACGGCGGCCTGAGTTTCACCGGGCCTGAAGGCAGCGGCCTTGCTCAACGCCGGGCTGAGCAGGGGCAGCCAGCGGCGGCCCAGGCAGATCGACTCCCCCTGCTCCCGCAGCCAGAGATCGAGGCTGCCGCCGGGGGTGAAGCGTTCCGCCAGCGCCGGCACGTGGATCCACAGGCGCAGGCCCTCTTCGCCGTCCTCCAGGGAGATGGCAGGCAGGATCGGGGCGTCGGCGCCACTCCAGCCACTCAGCACCAGGGTCGGCAGGGCCGTCAGGTCGGTGCGGTCCTTCTCGCCGGGGGCCTTCAGGCTGGAGCGGGGCGCCGCCGGCCGCTGGCGCAGACCATGCTTGGTGAGCAGCAGATCCAGATCGGCCTCTTCGCCACCGTTGATCGGCAGGCGCCGCTCTACGTGCCCCAGGGGCGGGAACTGTGCCACCGGATAGCGGTCGAGCAGCACTTCCACCACCGACTGCTTCTCGGGGTCCAGGTAACTGGCATCGGAACCCGGCAGCTCCACCGAGGTCAGCAGCCGGTCGTCGAGGGGCACGGCCAGGAGACGGTCGTCCTGCTGCTCCACCTGGGCGAGCAGGTGGGTGGTGGCCCGCTCGAGGATGCACTGAACGCCACCCTCCGGAGAGCGGCGGCGGCCCCCCTCCCGGGTGATCTTCACCAGCACCCGGTCACCGTTCCAGGCGTGGTTGAGCTGGTGATCGCGGATATAGATGTCCTCACCGCCGTCCTCGCGCAAGGCGAAGCAGAAGCCCTTGCTGGAGCAGCGCAGACGCGCCTCGATCAGGGTGTCGTCCTGGCGCCGCTGGATGCCGTCCTCTGTTTCCACCAGCACCCCCAGCCGGCTCAGGCCCTCCAGGGCGATGCGCAGCTGAGATTTATCCGGGTTGAGGCTCAGGCCGAGCGCTTTCTCCAGCTTGGCCACCGGCAGGGCGTCGGCGGCGGGGAGCTGCTCGAGCAGGTGGGCGACCGTGAACTTCATCGAAACGTCAAGGCGGAGTTGGAGGTGAGGCGCGCGGCATGATGCCGACAGGGCGTGCAGCGAAGCCCCGGGGCATCGATGTCTCCGACAACAACTTTACGGAGCGTCGGTACCGGAACGCAGGATCAGCCTCAGGCCGATCACCAGGAAGCCCAGGGAGGCCGCCAGCTGCAGGGCATCGGTGGGAATCAGGCTGGAGAGCGAACCGCCTGCCAGGGCCCCCAGCAGGCTGGCGAGCACGAGGGCGCCAGCACTGCCCAGAAACACCGCCAGGGTGTTGCTGGAGGTGCCGCTGATGGTCACGATCGTGAGCTGGGTCTTGTCGCCGAGCTCGGCCACGAACACGGTCAGGAAGGTTGAGGCCAGAAGTGGGAGCTGCATGGCTGCGCCAGGGGGCTCAGGGGTTGGGGAAGTCGAGGACGGGCTGGAGCAGGCCGAGGCTGGCCTGTCCCCCCAGCCAGAGGCCGAGGGACACCATCAGGACGCCGGAGATCCGCTCCAGGCGCTGGGCCGGCAGCACCGCCGCCAGCCAGCGCCCCAGCAGCACGCCCACCAGGCTGGAGCAGATCAGGGCCAGAGCAGCCCCGGCGAACACCACGCCGGGCCGTCCGGATTCAGCGGAGAGCAGCAGAGCGGCCAGCTGGGTCTTGTCGCCCAGCTCGGCAAGAAACACCGTGGTGAAGGTGGTGGCGGCCACCGCCACAAAATCCGACGACTCCGGGGTTTCTGGCTCGGAGCTGGCACTGGCCTCAGGGCTCAAGCTGGCTTCAGTGATGGCGCTGGCCTCCTGGCCAGCGCTGAGATCCGGATCGACGAGGTCGCTCATGGCTGGTTCTGGTGCTCGCTGGGTGCTGGGGGCGCAGGTTGGCCGCCAGGCTGACGGGTGGAGCGCTCGAAGCGACGCATCACGAGCGAGCGCCCTCCATATTCCTCGCGGATCTGCTGCCGGCAGCAGGCGATCGCGAAGGCTTCTCCCTGCTCGGGCGGTACGGCGAACAGCTGGGCGAGGGCTCCCACCCGGCAGAACCCGGGCCGATCGGCGTAGATGCGGCAGGTTCTCGAGCCCGTGTTGAAGTGGCGGCACCAACCGTCCGCCCCCACCATCGAGAGGTAGAGCTGGCGCTGCTCCTCACTGAGGGCGTCGAGGGCTTCGCCCCGTTGTTCCGGGTCCAGACGGCAGCAGGCGCCGCAGCCGCTGATGCAGCTCCAGTGGGGTCCTGCGCCCATCCGATCAGCTCCCACCGCTGTGACAAGGCGTCACAGTGGCATGGGGGCGGTGTTGGCTGAGGTCTCGGCGACCCGTACGCTGAATCCCGGACTGTCTTTATCCGAGCGCCGCATCCATGGGAATCGATTTCCATCTGATCGCCAACTTCCTGGCGCTGGCCCTGATCACCCTGGCGGGCCCTGCCGTGATCTTCATCCTCTTCTACAAGCGCGGCGCTCTCTGATCGGGCTCAGGCCTGAATCCCAAGAGCCAGGGCTGCCTCGTCGATGAGTGCGCGCAGGTAGGCCGGCTGATCAAGCGCCGGGAGCTCCACATGGAGCTCCCGGCCTTCTTGATTGCGAATCAGCACACCATTCCCTTGGCGCCGGCACCAGTAGGAGCGCTGGCGCCTTTTCAGCAGCACATCCCCGCCGCCACTGCCGCGCACCCCCACCAGCTCCAATTGCAGGCGCTCCTCCCCCTGCCAGCTGTCGCTGCGCAGGCGGTAGGCGACATCCACGAGCTCCGGCACGGTGCCTTCCCCCTGCCAGCGCCAGGCGATCGCCCGCAGACGGCTGCCCTGCTGCTCCAGCTCCAGCTGAAGGTGGCCGCCGCGCAGCAGCCGCTGACTGATCACCCGGCAGGCGTTGCTCCAGAACACCGGCGCCGGTAGCCCCGCCCCGAGGGGCTCCAGCCGCTGCAGGTCGCGCCAGAAGCCACGGCCGATGCGGTGCAGGGCCAGACAGGCCTCCGGCTCCACCGGCGAGCCGCTGCCCCGGTCGCCCAGCCAGCTGGCCGCCAGCCTGTTGAGCTGCTCATGCAGATCGGCCAGCCGCTCTGCTTTCACGCTGAAGCCACCGGCGGCGGGATGGCCGCCATGGCGCTCCAGCAGGGCGCCGCAGTGGCTCAGGGCCTGATCGACCGCAAAGCCTCTGGGTGCCCGCACCGACGCCCGCAGCCTGCCGCCCCCCTCCCCGGCGAGCAGGGCCACAGGCAAGCCATAACGTTCCACCAGTCTGGCGGCCACGATGCCGATCACTCCGTGATGCCAATGGGTCTGGGCGAGCAGCACAAAAGGGCTGGGCTCGGGGCCATCGGCTTCGACCAGGGCCACCGCCTCCGCCTCGATCGCCTCACAGAGCTCCCGCCGCTGACGGTTGAGGGCCTCGCAGTCCTGGGCCAGGGCCATGGCTCGGTCGTGGTCGCTGGTGGTGAGCAGATCCACCACCAGGGCAGGATCCCCCAGTCTCCCCACGGCATTGATGCGCGGCGCCAGTTTGAAGGCCACCGCTGTGGCATCGAGGGGTTCCTCCCCCAGACCCGCCAGCCTCTGCAGCGCCTGCAGGCCAGGCAGGGACGACGCATGCAATCGCCTGAGTCCATCCTGCAGCCAGCGCCGGTTCACCCCCAGAAGGGGGGCCATGTCGGCCACCGTGCCGATGCAGAACAGATCCAGGGCCATGGCGGTGGCATCGGCGCGACCCAGCTCCGTGGCCAGCACCATCGCCAGCAGATAGGCCAGCCCGACCCCCGCCAGGCCCCGGTAGGGGGAACCCTCGGGGGTGCAGGCCGGATGGAGCAGGGCCAGATAGGGCGGGTGCTCGGCGGGGAGCGTGTGGTGGTCGGTGAGGATCACCTCCACCCCCAGATCGCGGGCCCGATCAAGGGCCTCCCGGGCGGCGATGCCGTTGTCGACCGTGACCAGCAGGCGTACCCCTTCGCCCCAGAGGCGTTCGACCATGCCGGCATTGAGGCCGTAGCCCTCGTCCTGGCGGCTGGGGATGGCGGCCTGCGGCCGGGCCCCCAGCCGCTCCAGCACCCCTACCAGCAGGGCCGTGCTGGTCATGCCATCGGCGTCGTAGTCGCCGCAGATCGCCACTGCCTCCGCCTCGGCGCAGGCCCGCATGAGCCGCTGCACCGCCACGGCCAGGTCGGCGAAGTGCAGCCGGGGGTCGGGGGCGGGCGGGGGCTCCAGCAGCTCCCTGATCGCCTCGGGGCTGTCGTAGCCCCGCCGGCGCAACACCGCCAGCAATTCCGGTGGCAGGCCCAGGGCCGCCATCTCCCTGGCCAGGTCCTCGTCCTGACTGGGCTGCAGGGGGACGGGCAGTTGCCAGCGCTGCTCGGGCGGTGTGAAGGGCAGAGGAACCTCGGGAGTGTGGACCCATTCTGATCGGCTCACCCTCAGCTCCTAGCCTCAGCCGATGCAAGCCCGTGACGTCAAGGGTTCCCTGCGCGCCCTGCTCTGGGACGTGGATGGCACGCTGGCCGAGACCGAACTCGACGGCCACCGGATCGCCTTCAACCGGGCCTTTGCGCAGCAGGGCCTGCCCTGGCAGTGGGACCGCTCCACCTACATCGAGCTGCTGGCGATCAGCGGCGGGCGTGAGCGGCTGCGCTGGTTCCTTCAGCGCCAGCAGGGAGGGGAGCCTGAGGCCTCGCTGCTGGACGCCTTGCACCAAGCCAAGCAGGCCCACTACCGCGAGCTGGTGGTGGCTGGTGAGGTTCAGCTGCGCCCGGGCGTGCGGCGCCTGATCAAGGCGGCGGCGGCGGCCGGTCTTCAGCAGGCGATCGTGACGACAAGCGGTCGTGAGGCGGTGGCCGCCCTGCTGGAGAATCAGCTCAGGGACCAGAGCCGGTTGCTGCCGCTGCGCATCAGTGCAGACGATGTGGGCGCCAAGAAGCCCGATCCCGAGGCTTACGTGCTGGCCCTTCAGCGCCTGGGGCTGGACCCCGGCCAGGCTGTGGCCCTGGAGGATTCCCAGGCGGGCCTGGCGGCGGCCACCGCAGCCGGTCTGCGCTGCCTGGTGACCCTCAGTACCGCCTCCAGCCAGGACTCGGCCTCGCTGTTCCGTGCCGCCTCCAGCCTGACGGATGGCCTGGGGGAGCCCACGGCGCCGATCAGGGTGCTGCGAGGGCCCGCTTGTGCCGGCGGCCTGATCACGCTCTCCTACCTGGAGCAGTTGCCACCAGTGCCATGAGCCCCTTGCCCGTGCAATCCACCCGCCTGCAGCAGGCACTGGAGAGCAGCGGCCGCACGGCTCTCTCCGGATGGCGCGGCAATTGGCGCCACCGCAGTCTGGCCCTGCTCGCCCTGCTGCTCGGCCTGTTTGCCGGCAACAACGTCACCTCCTTCGTGCTCTATCAGGTGGGGCCACGCCCGTTGATGGTGTTGCTGCTGGTGGTGCTGGTGGAGCTGGTGGCTCGTCTGCGCAGCCACTGGGTGCGGGGTGAACCTTCCCTGGGCTGGGTGCTCTGCGACAACCTGCGCATCGGGGTGGTCTACGCCGTGGTGCTGGAAGGGTTCAAGCTCGGCTCGTGAGCGGCCCTCCCTGGCCCTGGTGCTTCCCGCCGGAGCCCCACCGCCGGCTGCTGGTCCGCTGCGGCGTCAGCGATCCCCTCGCCTGGGCGGAGGAGTGGCGTCAGCGGCTCGGGGCCTGGCAGGGGCCGCCCCATCCCAGCCTGCTCTGGGGCCTCATCCTGCCCCTGCTCAGCAGCTGTTACTCCTGGTCTGGCAACGGCGGAGCTGGCTTGCGGTATCCGCTGCTGATTGGGCTGAACGGGCCGGTGGGCGCAGGCAAGACCACCCTTGGCCGGGAGCTGGAGCGGCTGGCCCCCAGCCTCGGCCTGCGCCTGGCGGTGGTCTCGATCGATGACGCCTACCTCCCCTTTGAGCAGAGGCTGCAGCGGCTGGCGGGCAATCCTTTCGGGGTGAGTCGCGTTCCGCCCGGCAGCCACGACGTGCCCTTGCTGCTGGAGTGCCTGCGGCGCTGGCGCTCGGGGGAGCCGCTGCAGCTGCCCCGTTTCGACAAACGTCTGCGCGCCGCTCAGGGGGATCGGGCCGGCTGGCGCCGCTTCGAAGCCGTTGACGTGCTCGTGCTGGAGGGCTGGCTGGTGGGCTGCCGGGCCCTGGGGGTGAGCGCCCTTTCCATGGCGATGGCCAAGCCCTTGAACGAGTGGAACAACTCGCTGAGTGCTGCGGAACTGGCCTGGCTGCCCCGCTGGGACCAGGAGTTGCAGGCTTACCAGCCGCTCTGGAATCAGCTCGATGGGCTCTGGTTGCTCCGGCCCAGCCGCTGGAGCCTGCCATTGCGCTGGCGCCTCCAGGCCGAAGCACGCCAGCGCCGATCCTCTGGTCAGGGACTCCAGGCTTCATAGGTGGCGGCCATGGTCCGGGCCACCCTTGCCTCGCTGCCCCCTGAGCTCTATCAGGTTGGGCTGGAGAGAACAGTGCCAGGATCTTCGGCCGCCACCGCCTTGATCAAGCTCGATGGCCAGCGCCGCTGCATCTGGAGCGGGTCGGCGGACGACGCATCGTGATCACGCACAAAGGAGTCGGTTGAGGGCTGAATTGAGCGTAGCTCAGCTCTCGGTGTCGTCGGCGGATTCGTCGATCGGATACACGAAGCCTTGCGCACGACCACTCAACACGGCCTTACCAAGCGACATCGCCTTGCGGGCGGCCACGGTTGCCTTCGCCTTCCAGTGGGCATGGCGCTGATTGCGCTTGCCTTTGGAGGTTTTCTTCTTGGGAACAGCCATCCCGCCCGATCAGCCAAACAACGATCTTCCGCTGTCGTGAGGCCTTTCGTCAAATCGCTAAGCTCGCCCCAGAAGCAGAACCCTGTGAGCAGCCCGCGTCCGGTGCTCCCTCTTTGGCCGGAGGGTGTCAGTGCTCTCCTGGCCGCGGCACCGGCCCAGCCGGAGGCCACCACCCCGCCGTCCAGCCCGCCCCGGGAAGGGGGGTTGATAGGCCGCCTTGTGGGCCAGTCCGAACCACCGCCCTCCTACAGCGAGCTGCTGAAACTGATCGAGGGGGGCACGATCAAGGAGCTGGAACTCTCCCCCCGGCAGCGGGAGGTGCAGGTTCAGTTCAAGGACGGCCGCAGCATCCGGGTGCCCGTCTTCGCCAATGATTCGCTGCTGCTGCGCACGGCCGAGCAGAGCCGCGTACCGCTCACGGTGCGTGATGACCGCCAGGACGACGCCACCGCCGGGCTGTTGGTGAACGTGCTGCTGGTGGTGCTGCTGTTGGGTGGGCTCACACTGCTGCTGCGCCGCTCCTCCCAGGTGGCCAGCAAAGCGATGGGTTTCGGCCGCAGCCAGCCCCGCCTGCAGCCGGAGGGTTCGGTCAGTGTCCGCTTCGAGGACGTGGCCGGCATCAATGAGGCCAAGGCTGAACTGCAGGAAGTGGTGAGCTTCCTGCGGCAACCGGAGCGCTTCACGGCCCTAGGCGCCAAGATCCCCCGGGGGGTGCTGCTGGTGGGACCGCCCGGCACTGGCAAGACCCTGTTGGCCAAGGCGATCGCCGGCGAGGCTGGAGTTCCCTTCTTCTCGATGGCGGCCTCGGAGTTCGTGGAGCTGTTCGTGGGGGTGGGCGCCAGCCGGGTGCGCGATCTGTTCAAGCGGGCCAAGGAGAAAGCTCCCTGCATCATTTTCATCGACGAGGTGGATGCGGTGGGGCGCCAGCGCGGCGCCGGAATCGGTGGCGGCAACGATGAGCGGGAGCAGACCCTCAACCAGCTGCTCACGGAGATGGATGGCTTCGAGCAGAACTCGGGTGTGATCCTGATCGCGGCCACCAACCGCCCGGATGTGCTCGATGTGGCCCTCACCCGGCCAGGGCGTTTCGACCGCCAGATCCAGGTGGACCTGCCTGACCGCCGTGGCCGCGAAGCGATCCTGGCAGTGCACGCCCGCAGCCGCCCCCTCGATCCCTCAGTGTCGCTGAGCACCTGGGCCGCGCGCACCCCAGGATTTTCCGGCGCCGATCTGGCCAACCTGCTCAATGAGGGGGCCATCCTCACCGCCCGCCGTCATCGCAGCAGCATCGACGACCAGGCGCTCAGCGACGCCCTGGAACGCATCACCATGGGCCTGGCGGTGGCCCCTCTCCAGGACAGCGCCAAGAAGCGCCTCATCGCCTATCACGAAATCGGCCACGCCCTGCTCAGCTGTCTGGTGCCCCATGCCGACAAGCTCGACAAGGTGACCCTGCTGCCCCGCTCCGGCGGTGTCGGGGGCTTCGCCCGCACCATGCCCGATGAGGAGATCCTCGATTCGGGACTGATCAGCAAGGCCTACCTGGAGGCCCGGCTGGTGGTGGTCATGGGCGGCCGCGCCGCCGAGCTGGTGGTCTTCGGTCCCAGCGAGATCACCCAGGGCGCCTCCGGTGATCTGCAGATGGCCACCCGCATCAGCCGCGAGATGGTCACCCGCTATGGCTTCTCTCCCCTTGGTCAGGTGGCTCTTGAGGGGGATGGCCATGAGGTGTTCCTCGGCCGTGATCTGCTCCACACCCGACCCAGCTACGCCGAATCCACCGGCCGTCAGATCGACCTTCAGGTGCGTCAGCTCTCACAACATGCCCTGGATCAGGCGCTGGGCCTCCTGCGCCCCAGGCGTGCCCTCATGGATGAGCTGGTCGACCGGCTGATCGAGCAGGAAACCCTCGGGGGAGATGAATTCCGGGTCATCGTCGATCGTTTCGAGGCCACCGGGGCTCTCCCCGCCGAGTCCGGTCCCCCTGCGGCCGTGCCGGTGCCTGGGCACGCCTGAGACACAGAGCCGGATCCCGGCCAGAGGGTTGATCAGGTGAAGCGGATGTCGAGGCTGCGCAGATAGGTGTGCAGGGCGGCATCCTGGATCGGCAGCAGCAGGGCGTCCTCGCCGCTCTCGTTCACGTGGCCGTGCCAGTGGCCCGGCGGGGTCACGAAGGCGGCACCAGGCTCCCATTCCATCCGCAGGGGGTTGCGGATCGTGCCGTCGGGATTGAGCTCGGGCCCCGAGAGGGTGGCGCAGCCCGGAGCGCAGGCGATCACCAGATCCAGGGCCACCGACTGGTGGCGATGGGGGGGCTGAACGGCCCCGGCCGGCACCAGTCCGTACATGGCCCAGAGGGTGTGGGTCACGGTGCGGCTGGAGGGAAGGTCGCTGTTGGCCAGCAGCAGGCTGAGCCGGTTGCTGCGCGCGCTGCTGGGTTCCGCCGCCAGGGCAGCCAGCTCCCGCCGCAGCCATTCGCCCGGGTAATGGGTGGCCTCGAAGCGGGGCTGATCGGCGCTCACCCCCAGGTGGCTGAGCAGAGGGGCGTCGTGGACCCAGTAGAGAACGCTCTCTTCACGGGCTTCCAGTTGGGCCGCCTCGCCGCAGGGCAACACAAACAGATCCCCCTGGCTCCACTCCTGATCGACCGCAGCGCCGAGGACGCCCGCCGGCCGCCGGCAACGGCCGGCACCACGCCAGACATAAAACAGGAAGCTGGTGGCGTTGGCCCCGGCGCTGATCGACTCACCGGCCAGGATGCGGATGAAGTTGGCGCTCAGGGCCGGGCTGGTGGCCGGACCCCGGCAACCCAGCTCGTGGCTGAGATCGAGGGGAAGGATGGCGCTGGGGCCGCTGGCGTGCAGCTCAGGTCCCCAGTGCCCCTCCGGAATCGGCTCGGTCAGACCACGCCGCACCGGGTTGGCCGCCTGGCGGTAGTCGAAGAGCAGGGCCTTGCCGGCCGGAGCCATCGACAGGGCGGCGCTCTCATCAGGCCGCAGGGCCACCGGGGCTTCGGGAGCTTGGGTCATGAATCCAGCCGCACGGAACGTGCGCTGAGCCTATGGACGAGCACCACCCCGTTGGGTGATTGCGGGCACACCTGTGCGGGGGCGGGGCGCCGTTGTGAGCGGAGCCTGATCAGCCACCGGCGACGGCGGGCACGATGCTGACCTCATCGCCGTCGGCGAGGGCCGTGGCCTGGTTGTCGAGGAAGCGGATGTCCTCGCTGTTCACGTAGACGTTCAGGAAGCGCCGCAGCTTGCCGCTCTCATCGGTGAGCCTGGCGAGGATGCCGGGGAAACGGCCTTCGAGGGCCTCAAGCAGCCCGTCGACGCTGGTGGCCTCGAGCTCGACGCTGGATTGATCCGCGGTGAACTTCTGCAGGGGGGTGGGGATCAGAACCTGAATCGCCATGACGGTGGAAGGCGGCGGCAGCCGCCACGAAAGGATGGTGGTGGGGAGATGGATCGGCTGCCTCAGACGCCGATCGGCTCCCAGCTGGCGCGGTGCAGCGACTGGGCCCGCTCCCAGGCGGCATTGAAGCTGGCGAGCTGGGGCTCGATTGTGTGCGGTTCGCCCACGGACGAGGCCACGGCTTCGGTGGTTTTCAGGCCGTTGCCGGTGATGTAGGCCACGGTGGTTTCGCTGGGGTCGATCTTGCCCTGCTCCACCAGCTTCTTGAGCACCGCGATCGTGGTGCCGCCGGCGGTTTCGGTGAACACGCCCTCGGTTTCAGCCAGCAGCTTGATGCCGTCGATGATTTCAGCGTCGCTCACTGCGGCGATCGTGCCGTTGGTGCGGTTGGCGAGGTCGATGGCGTAGGGGCCGTCGGCCGGGTTGCCGATGGCGATCGACTTGGCGATCGTGTTGGGCTTCACCGGGGTGATGAAGTCGCGGCCTTCGGCAAAGGCCTGGGCGATCGGGCTGCAGCCTTCGGCCTGGGCGCCGCTGAAGCGCACCGGCTTCTCGTCGACGAGGCCCACCTTGATGAATTCGTCGAAGCCCTTGCGGATCTTGGTGAACAGGGAGCCGGAAGCCAGGGGCGCCACGATGTGATCCGGCAGTTGCCAACCCAGTTGCTCGATCACCTCATAGCCGAGGGTCTTGGAGCCCTCGGAGTAGTAAGGGCGCAGGTTGATGTTCACGAAGCCCCAGCCGTAGGTGTTGGCCACCTCGGAGCAGAGGCGGTTCACCTGGTCGTAGTTGCCCTTCACCGCCATCAGAGTGGGGTTGTAGATGAGGGTGCCCAGCACCTTGCCCATCTCCAGATCACTGGGGATGAACACGCAGCACTCCATGCCGGCGTGGGCGGCGATGGCTGCGGTGGAGTTGGCCAGGTTGCCGGTGGAGGCGCAGCTCACCGTGGTGAAGCCCAGTTCGCGGGCGCGGGTGAGCGCCACCGACACCACCCGGTCCTTGAAGGACAGGGTGGGCATGTTGACGCCGTCGTTCTTGATGTAGAGGTTCTTGAGGCCCAGGCGGCGAGCCAGCCGGTTGGCCTTGAGCAGGGGGGTGAATCCCGTGCCCACATCGATGGGATCACCCTCGATCGGCAGAAACTCGCGGTAGCGCCAGATCGAGGTGGGGCCGGCCTCGATCGAGGCCCGGCTGACGCGACGCCGGATCTCGTCGTAGTCGTAGACGACCTCCAGCGGGCCGAAGCAGACGTCCTCGCAGACGTGGCGGGCACCGGCCTCATAGGGGTGGCCGCATTCCTTGCAGCGCAGGCCCGTGAAGGTGGTGCGGGAGAGGGTGGCGGTCAAGGCCCGACAACAGCTGTGGGCCCAAGCTAACAGCGCCGGCAGGAAGGCTCCGTTAGAGCCGATCTGCTGGGTCGGGTATTTGGCCCGGACCGCCCCAACCCTGCTGAAGAGCGGCGCAGGCGTTGTTGCCCGCCGCTGCCTAACCTCACTCCGTGGCCTCCCGTTTTCCGCGCCTGCTGTCGCTGCCTGCGGCCCTGGCTGTGCTGGCGCTCCCCCCGCTGGCGCTGGTGCTGATCTCCCGGCTGGGCCTTGAGCTCGACTGGTTCGCCCAGTTCGGCTTCGAATCGGTGCTGTGGCGCCGCTGGTGGCTGCAGATCGGGGCGTTCCTGCTGGTGATGGGGCTGGGGGTTTCCCTGCAGATGCAGCAGCTGCAGCGTTGTTGGCGACTGCGCAGCGCCAGTGCCACCAAGGTGATGCCGCGCCAGGCGATGCTGCGGCTGGAGCCCCTGCCCCTGGTGCTGGTGCTGGTGGGCCTGGAGCTGCTCCTGGCCGCCGGACTCACTTACCTGATCGTCCAGGCCCGGGGGCTGATCAGCGCCCCCTTCAGCGGTGAGATCTTCAGTGGCTTTCCGGTGCTGGCCGAGCTGCCGCTGCCGCTGCTGCTCGCCATGGCCGCCGGACTGCTGCTGCCGCTGCTGGTGAAGCCGCTGCCGACCCTGAGGCTGGTGCTGGTGGCTGCCCTGGCCGGATCAGCCACCGCCCTGGCAAGGGGCTGGAGCCTGTGGTTGCCGGCCCTGCTGGCGGTGCGGTTCGGGGAGGGGGATCCCCTCACCCATCTCGATCTCAGTTTCACGGTTCTGCGCCTGCCCGCGCTTCATCTGCTGCTGAGTGTGCTGATCGCCCAGACCACCGTTGGCCTGGCCGCCTGCCTCTGGCTCACCTTCACCGAAGGCAGCAGCTTCAGTGATCTGCGCTTCGTGGGGCTCAGCCGCGATCAACAGGCCGCACTCAAGCCCCAGATTGCCGTGCTGGCACTGGTGATGGCTTTCAGCAGCGCTCTCGCTCCATTCGATCTGATGGTGGAGGGCAGCGGCGTCGCCTCCGGCGCCGGCTTCGTCGACCTGCATGTGCGTCTGCCTCTGCGCCTGCTGCTGGCGGCGTTGATGCTGCTCTCGGCTGCCGGTCTGCTGCTCTCGGTGCGCCGCCAGTGGTTGCGCCAGGCGGTGCTGCTGCCCTTGCTGGGGACCCTGTTGCTGGTGCCGGTGGCCGAATTCCTGGTGGCGCCCCAGGTGCAGCGCTTCTGGGTCCAACCGCGGGAGCTGGAGGTGGAAGCCCCTTACCTGCAGCGAAGCATCCAGGCCACCCGCCGCGCTTTCGGGCTGGAGGGGCTCTATGAACAGATCCTTGAGCCCCAGCAGAAGGTCACGTCGGCCGACCTGGCGGGGTCGCAGGGCACCCTGGCCAACATCCGGCTCTGGGACAGCAAGCCGCTGCTGGCCGCCAACCGCCAGCTTCAGCAACTTCGGCTCTACTACACCTTCCCTTCGGCGGCGGTCGACCGCTATCCCCTTCTGGGCGATCCCCTGCGCAACGGCTCTCAGCAGGTGCTGATTGCGGCCCGGGAACTCGACAGCGCCGCGCTTCCTGCCGGGTCGCGCACCTGGCTGAACCGCCACCTGGTCTTCACCCATGGCTACGGCTTCACCGTCTCGCCGGTGAACAGCTTCGGCAGCGATGGCCTGCCCCAGTTCTTTGTCAAAGACCTGGGCAGCAGCGGCCGCGTCCAGGGCATCCCGAAGCTCGGCATCAGCGATGAGGCGGCTCGAGCGGCCCTGCCGGTGGGCCGCCCCCGCCTCTACTACGCCTCGGCGCCTGCGCCCTACGTGATTGCGCCCACCAAGGTTCAGGAGTTCGACTTCCCTGACGGGGAGCTCAACGTCTACACCCATTACGACGGGGAGAGGGGAATCCTGCTGAACAACTCCTGGCAGCGATTCAAGGCGGCCGTTTATCTGCGGGAGCCCAGGGTGCTGCTGACGGGATCCTTCACCCCCGAGTCGCGGCTGCTGATTCGCCGTCAGGTGAACCAGCGGCTGGAGGCCCTGGCCCCCTTCCTGCATTTCGAAACCGAGCCTTACCTGGTCACCGCCAGGGTCGAGAACGAGCCGGGCTTCCGCGCTGAGCAGCACCAGTACTGGATGCTCGATGGGTTCACCACCAGCCGCAGTTATCCCTACAGCGATGCCAATCCCAGCGGCATTCGCTACTTCCGCAATCCGGTCAAGGCGGTGGTGGACGCCCACGATGGCCGGCTCTGGCTTTATGTGAACGACCCTTCCGACCCGATCCTGCGCACCTGGCAGCGGGCATTTCCCGAGCTGTTCAAGCCGCTTGAGGCCATGCCCCAGGCTCTGTTGAGCCATATCCGCGTGCCGCTCACCCAATTCACGATTCAGTCGGAGCGGCTGTTGCGCTATCACGTCACCGATGTGCGCACCTTCTACAACGGCGACGACGTCTGGGCGGTGCCGCTGGAGATCTACGGATCCAGCAACATTCCCGTGGAGCCTTATCACGCCACGCTGCAGCTTCCCCGCCAGCAGCGGCCCGAGTTCGTGCTGCTGCTGCCCTTCTCGCCGGTGCGGCGAACCAACCTGGTGGGCTGGCTGGCCGTTCGCAACGATCCACCCCACTACGGCGAACTGGTGCTGGTGCGCTTTCCCCAGCAGCGGTTGTTGCTGGGTCCGCAGCAGATCTCGGCGCTGATCGAGCAGGACCCCACCATCAGTTTCCAGTTCGGACTGTGGAACCGCACGGGATCCCAGCTGGTGCGCGGCAACCTGCTGGTGCTGCCGGTGGGCAAGGGACTGCTCTATGTGGAGCCGATCTATCTGCAGTCGAAGAACAACGACCTGCCCACGCTGGTGCGGGTGATGGTCACCGATGGCCGCCGCTTCGCGATGGAGCCCGATCTTGCCAAGGCGCTTGACTCGCTGATGGCCACGTCAGCCGAAACGGCCCCCCCGGCTTTGCCCCTCTCTGCCCTCGAGCCCATTCCCTGAGCGCTGGTCACAGGGATTGCAAGCCATAAAAAAAGGGTCCTTTCGGGCCCTTGGTTGATCAGCGAACGCTGTTCAGATGTTCAGCAAAGAAGTGAACCTCAGGCCTCAGACGGCGACGGCGGTCTTGGGATCGAGGCTGCCCTTGGCGTAGAGGGCGGCGTAGTAGTTGATGTTCTGCTGCTTGATCTTGCTGGCCTGGCCGGCGCACCAGAACTGCTGGTAGCGGTCGAGGCACACCTTCTTCATGTAGGCCCGTGCCGGCTTGTTGAAGTGGCGGGGGTCGAAGTTGGCGGGATCCTTGAAGGCCGCCTCACGAACGGCGGCGGTGAAGGCCAGACGGTTGTCGGTGTCGATGTTCACCTTGCGCACCC
>NZ_JAGQBY010000043.1:0-19431 GCF_024345875.1 Synechococcus sp. EJ6-Ellesmere | reverse complement strand
ACGTAGGCCAGGGCCGAGAGCAGGGCACCGGCCAGGGCGAACAGCAGCGGCAGGGCCGGCAGACCAGCGTCAGCAGCAGCGCCAAAACCGGCACCAACCGCCCCGGCCCCGCCCGGAGCGGCCAGCACCGCCACCCCCAGAAAACCCAGGAGCACGGCGCCCCACACCCGCCAGCCCGGCCGCTCGGCCAGCAGCGGCCAGGCCAGCAGGGCCGTGAAGGTGGGGTGCAGGTACTGCAGCACCGTGGCCACCGCCAGCGGCAGGCCAGTGAGGGCCAGGTAAACGCAATAGAGCCCTGCGGTGCCGAGGATGCCGCGGCCCACCAGCAACCGCCGCCGCTGGCCCCAGGGGTTGAGGCCGGCGCGCCGCAGCATCCACCAGCTGATCAGCAGGCTCACCAGCGCCCGCGCCAGCACCACCTCCGCCACCGGCAGGCGGCCGCCCAGGGCCTTGACGCACACCCCCATCAGGCTGAAGGCCAGGGCGCTGGCGACCATCCACAGGCCCGCCCGCCAGGCCGGGGGCTGCACTGGATCGGAGACGCACCACTTCTGGTGTGGTGGGGCAGAATGGGGTCCAGAGCCACCCCAGCGGTAGCGCCATCCCTTGAGCCAGTCCCAACCCCACGCCCGCCTCCACCCCCGCACGATCGAAGCGGTGAAGGAGCGCGCGGACATCGTTGATGTGGTGGGCGAGCACGTGGTGCTCAAGAAGAAGGGGCGGGAGTTCGTGGGGATCTGCCCCTTCCACGACGACAAGTCGCCGTCGATGACGGTGTCGCCCGCCAAGCAGTTCTACTACTGCTTCTCCTGCGGGGCCGGCGGCAACGCCATCAAGTTCCTGATGGAGCTGCAGCGCATCAGCTTCAGCGAGGTGGTGCTGGATCTGGCGCGCAAGTACCAGCTGCCGGTGGAAACGCTGGATGGACCGCAGCAGGAGCGCCTGCGCAGGCAGCTCTCCCGCCGTGAGGCGCTGCTGCGCGCACTGGGCCTGGCGGCGGGCTGGTTCCGCAGCCAGCTGCGCAGCCCCGAAGGCGCCGGCGCCCTGGCCTACCTCAGCAAGGAGCGGGGTCTGAGTGAGGGCACGATCGACGCCTTCGACCTGGGCTATGCGCCCGAGCGCTGGGACGGTCTGCTCAACCACCTCGGCCAGGTGGAGAACCTGGCGCCGGAGCTGCTGGAGGCGGCCGGGCTGGTGGTGCCGCGCAAGGGCGGCGACGGCTTCTACGACCGCTTCCGCCACCGGGTGATGGTGCCGATCCGCGACCGTCAGGGCCGGGTGATCGGCTTCGGCGGACGCAGCCTCGATGGCGGCGAGCCGAAATACCTCAACTCGCCGGAAACGGAGGGGTTTGAGAAGGGCAAGCACCTGTTCGGCCTGGATCGCGCCAGCAACGCCATCCGCAAGGACGACCAGGCGGTGGTGGTGGAGGGCTACTTCGATGTGATCGCCCTCCATGCCGCTGGCATCACCAATGCGGTGGCGTCGCTGGGCACGGCCCTGAGCAGCCAGCAGATCACCCAGCTCTGCCGCTGCTGCGACAGCCGCCGCCTGGTGCTCAATTTCGACACCGACGGTGCCGGCGTGCGCGCCGCCCAGCGCGCGATCGGGGCGGTGGAGCAGCAGGCGCTGCAGGGTCAGCTGGAGCTGCGGGGGCTGCACCTGCCCGCCGGCAAGGACCCCGATGAATTCCTCCAGCAGCATGGTGCCGGGGAGTACCGGGCCCTGCTGGAGCGGGCACCCCTCTGGCTCGACTGGCAGATCGAGCAGGCGCTGGAGGGCAAGGATCTGGCCCGCTCCGACCAGTTCCAGCAGGCAGTGGCGGCGCTGGTGGAACTGCTGGGCAAGCTGCCCCAGAGCGCCGTGCGCAGCCACTACCTCCAGCAGGTGGCCGAGCGGCTCAGCGGTGGCCAGGCGCGGCTGGCCCAGAAGCTGGAGGAAGACCTGCGCCAGCAGGTGAAGGGGGAACGCTGGCATGGCCGGGCCAGCCGCTGGGAGCAACCCGGGGAGATCGGCCTGCGCGAGCGCGCCGAAGCGGAGCTGCTGCGGCTCTACCTGCATGCCGGCCGCCACCGCGGCGCCATCAGGCGGGAGCTGCGCCAGCGGGAGCTGGAGGATTTCGCCATCGCCCACCACCGCCTGCTCTGGGCAAGCATCAGCGAACTGGAAGAAGACAACCTCGGCGTCGGCCGGCTGGAGGCGATCAACCGGGGCAGCGATCCGGGCGACGATCTGGCCGATCTGGATCTGCCGCGTCTGCTGAGCGACCGGCTGCTGGTGGAGGAAAGCGAGCTGCTGAACAGGCTCACCCCCCTGTTGGAGCCGAGCGAACTGCAACGCATGGCCCTGGCTGAACCCCTGCTGCAGCTGCGCGGCACCACGGCGGTGCTGGAGCGTCAGCGCAGCCTCAAGCGCTGCCGCCATCTGCTTGATGCCTGGGGGTCTCAGCGGCTGGAAACGCTGGAGCGCTGCATCGCCCGGCTGCTGGAGGAGAGTGAGGCGGAGGCCAGCGCCGCCGCTGCCCTGAGCATGGAAAGCAGGATCGATTCGATGTTCAGCGAACTGAACGGCGATGCCCTGCGCTTCCAGGAGCTGTACTACAACGAACGGCGACACATCAGCCACCTCGACCAGCAGCGCTGCGCCGATCCCCTGGCGGCGGCGCGGCTGGCCAGCTGAGCTGCACTCGCCTTCGCCCCGCAACCCCATGGCCCCTGGCATCCCGCATTTCCGGATCGGCCCGGCGGCCCTGGCCACCGCTGCCGCCCTGCTGGCGCTGGCCGGAACCCTGCAGAACGCATCAGCCCAGCTGAGCGGTCCAGCCCCCCGGATCCGTCAGACCGTGGCTCCGATCGCCACAGCGAACCGATTCCTCGAGGAGGCGCTGCAACAGGAGTTGTTTCCCGTATCGGTGCTGGACGACCAGGGCCATGGGCCCGACCCGGGCACGGCGGAATGGCGTCAGGCCGAGATCCATCAGCGCCGCAACGCCTGCCACGCGGCGGGCCCCTTGCGCTATGCCTACAACCGCATCGACCTGAACGGAGACCGGCAGGACGAGCTGGTGGCCACCGTCATCGGCCCTTACACCTGCGGCACCGGCGGCTGCAACGCCTATGTGTTCCAGAGCGGACCCAAAGGCAAGGGTCTGCGCCTGGTGTCACAGATGTCGCTGTTCAAGCCGCCGCTGGTGGTAAGCGACCAGCGGCACAACGGCTGGAGAGACCTGATGAGCCGGGTGCGGATCGATGCGGGCCACGGCTACTACGCCCGTCTGCCTTTCAACGGCCGTGGCTATCCGAGCAATCCTTCAACGCCCCCGGCTGAACCCCTGCGCAGCGCCCTCCCGGGCGTGGCCATGCTCAACACCGACGACGACGCCAGCCCCACCCATCCCCTGCCCTGCGACAGGCCCGCCATCGCCGCGCCGCCACGCGGCCTCTGATCCAGGCAAGGCCTGGCTGCCTTCTGCTCAGAACTGGGTGGACCGCACCGGCTCGAGTTGCCCCATCGCCTCGCCCGGCACCAGCTTGTAGGTCACCTGGCGGGTGCCACCGGTGGGATTGGCATTGCTGTCGCCGCTCCTAGGGAGAACTCCGGTGCGTCGCTCACTAGGAGTTTGCGGAAAAACCGCCTGAATGGCAGCGTTTTCCCCCTCCGGAGAGCTGATTGCGCTCCGGAGGAGGGCTGATTTGCTGGGAATCAGCGGCTCAGGACGACCGAATTCAGGCGTTTTGTCCCGTTGGGCCTCCCTGATCGCCGTCGCCTGGCCACAGCTCTGGGCAACCACCTGTTCATGCCGCCGCCATCGCCGGTTTGAGCAGGTTGCCCAGCCGGATCAGGTTGTAGGCGATCACGTGCAGGCCAAACACCGCGCCTACCTTTTCGGTACCGCGCAGTTTGAACTGGCGCAGACCGCCCCACTGTTTGATCCAGCCGAACACCTTCTCGATACCGCGGCGGGCGTTGATCGACGTGGCGTAGCCCTCGTGGCGGGTGGTGCGGCCATCAATGGCTGAGCCGCCGGTGCGTGCGGTGTTCTGTGCCACATGCGGCGTGACGCCGATGCGGCGCATCTCGGCGACAAAGCCCTTGGTGTCGTAACCCTTGTCGGCACCAACAGTCTTCTGGTGGGCACCGGGACGATCAGCCGCCATTTCTTTGGCCGCATCCCGCTCCCCGGTGCCCGTGGCTTTCGTCACTTGACAATCGACGATCAGTGCATGGCGGTTGTCCATGAGCACGTGACCCCGGTAGCTGGGTAGCGCTGGATGGGCCTTGGATTTACGGCAGAGCAGCGCGTCAGGATCCGTGCCGGAGCGATGGGTCTCGTTGCTGAGCTTGACGCCGCGGAAATCACCTTTCGCACGCTTCCTGTCCCTTTTCGGTTGCCCGAAACCCTCGCCAGGGCCTGATGGTGGCGGTGGTGGATCGTCCTGCCCATCGATCCGCTCCAGCGAGGCATGGGAAGCCCAGGCCTGCAGCAGGGTGCCATCGACTGAGAAGTGCTCGTCGCTGAGCAGCGGCTTGACCTCCGGGGCGCCCATCAGCTTCTCGAGGAAGCGCCCCATCACCTGATCATTGAGGAGGCGCTCCCTGTTCTTGGTGAACGTGGTGGGATGCCAGATCGGATCGTCCGGACTCAGCCCCACAAACCAGCGGTACAGCAGGTTGTAGTCGAGCTGCTCGAGCAAAAGCCGCTCCGAGCGGATGCCATAGAACGCCTGCAGCAACGAAGCCAGCAGCAGCTGCTCGGGTGGCACCGATGGCCGGCCTTCAGCGGCGTACAGCTCACAGAAGGTGGGATTGAGCCGATCGAGTGCCTGATCCGCCAATTTCCGGATCCGCCGCAGAGGATGGCTGGCCGGGATCCGCTCCTCGATCGACACGTAGGAGAACAGGGAGCCGCTGCGCTCCCGGTGACCTCGCATCTGGACTGAGCGGTTGACCCATTTTCGCGCAGGCCTGGTTTTTCAGCAAACTCCTAAATCGCAACAGCTGGCCTCACGAACTGCAGCCGGAACGACTCCTGGGGTGGCGCCTCAGACCATCAAGTTTCCACAACCATGCGCTGGAAGGCGGGGGTGATGCGATGGACGGCATCGAGGCTGAGGCCGAACTTGCACTGCTCGGCGAAGGAATCAAAGGGGCGCTGGACCGTGATCAGGCCGGGCCAGGCGCCGGCTTTGTATTGCCAGATCGGCCAATACGTGTCCAGTATTGGCTGGTCGCAGCTCTTTGCCAATACGTCGCACCACACACATTGCGGGCGGATTCGCAGGTCACGCCGCTGCGCCTGTTTGTGGGCCGGCAACGGGAGCGGCAGCTGCTGCTTACCACGATCGGAAGCAGTGCCAGCTCCAGACAGGCGGTGGCAGGCCGCCCTGGCATCGGCAAAACCACCCTGGTGCAAACGGTAAAAGCCAACGCCCAGGCTGGGGATTACTGGAGTTCCGACGAGATCATCCCGATCAACGCCGAAGGCGCCAGCGAACACCTGCTCGGCCAGCTGCTCTCGGGTGTCTACGACGCCGTGCTGGCGAACTGCCCAACGGCAGCGGGACCCGAGGTGGAGGCCGCCCAACAGTTGGTGCGCAGCATCCGCCTGCGCGGCGGCAGCCAGAGCGAGAGCGTGGCCCCGCCGCCGGGGGCGCTGCTGCTGGATGGTCCGCGGGTGCTGCGCGACCTGCTCCGCTACGCGATCGGCCAGGGCGCCCGCGGCATCGTGCTGCACCTCAACAACCTCGAAAATCTCAGTGAGGCAGACGCGTCGCGGCACGACGGCCTGCATCTGATCGTGGTGGGCACCACCGATGCCGTACGCACGGTGGTGCTGAAGCCGCTAGCGCTGAGGGATGTGGAGCAGTTGCTGGCCAATCGGTATGAGGCGCTGCAGCTTGATCCGAGCAGCCCCTGGCGTTCCCCCGTGGACATTGCCGTGGTGCAGCGGCTCTACGAGCTGTTCCGCGGCGATCTGCGCGGCCTGTTGAAAGCCCTGGAGGATGGAATCACAGCCCTGCTGGGGCTCACCAGCGCTGGGGCCGAGGTGGCGCCAGTGGGGCTGGACGACCTGCTGCTCACGCTGCGGCAACGCAACCAGGCCGAGCTACGGGAGCAACTGGGCGACACCGCCTGGGAGCGGCTGTTGGGCTGGGCGAAGGAGGATTCGGCTTCGACCCAGACCCAGGCCCAGCTGGTGGACCTGTGGCAGGGGAAGCAACCCTCGGTATCGCAGACCCTCCAGCAGTTGATTGAGGCCGGCGCCGTTGATGCTTTGCCCCGCCGGGGACGGGAGGCGATTCAATATTTGATGACTGGCACGGCGCGATTGGCGCTGTAGTGGTTGGAGCCGCGATCAGGGTGGCGGGGGCTGATCCCCTTCCTGGAGGGTGTCGTAGATCGCTTTCCAGATGAAACCGAGCAAGCCGACCACGACCCACACGGCAAAGCCTGCCAGCAGCAGCAGCCAGAACCAGGGGGAGGTGAACAGCAGGATCGCGATGCCGATGCCCAACAGCAACAGCAGGGTGGCCTTGACGGCATTGCGCCTGGAGGGCTGCCTGGGTGCTGTGCTGACCTGTTCAGGGCGGGGGTCCGTGGGCTCCGCTGGCAGGTCTGTGATGGTGGTTCGTGTATCGCCACGCCGGTTGAGCTCGGCAGTGAGCTCGGCCAAGAGGGCTTCGCCGGTTGGGCTGTTCGCCGCGCTGGCCAACCTGTCCAGGCGAGCGTCTTCCTGTTCCCATGCATAGCGCTTCACCATCAGATCAATGATGGGGTGCCAGTTGAGCTTGGCCAGGAAGCGCCGCCAGCCCGGCAGGGAGGCAAAGAAGGCCTCTCGGGAGCGGTAGATGTCTGGAAGCGGCCCGTCGAGGTCTGGGGGATGGCCCATGACACGTGCCCACTGATGCAGCCTCAAGGCTATCGACGCCAGCGGCTTCAGCGCCCCAGGGTGCGGCGGATGTCCTTGAGCAGCAGCAGCTGGGTTTCGATCGTGCTGGTGTTGCTGATCTGGGAGAAGTGCTCCAGTATCACGTCCACCGGCCTGACCCGCTCATCGAAGCGTTGATCTTTCGTCTCCTTTCGAGGGGCGCCTCGGAGTAGAGCTGCCTGAACTGATCAGACGTAACTGAGTTCACTGCAGCTCATCGATCGGCTTCACGCGCCCAGCCTGGAAATCTTGAATGGCTTCACTGGCCATTTCCTCAAGCAGGATCGCAGCCAGCACGTTCTGCTCCTCTTCTGGGAGCTTGGCCGCGGAGGCAACCGCTGCAGACAGAGCTTGCGTCATCGATTCAGCTCCAGGTCAGTGGACCCGCTCCATTCTGTCAGGGTCAGCAGGTCATTCACCACAGTCCGTGCCGTCAGAACCGGGGGCTGGGACCTTTCAACCGCCTGCTGGACGATTGAGCGGACGGCGCTCCGCCCGGGCGACAGAGGGCAGCCTCGATTGACTTTTATGAGCATAAAAGCATAAAAAGGGCAAAAACAATGAGCTCTTCGCTGAGCAAGCCCCTGCATGATTACCCCAATCGGGCGAGCTCGGTGGCGAGTAGTTCACTGGTGATCAAAACAGCCAGCGCCGGAGTCCATCAATCTGTACGGGCTGAACAGCTGAGGGAGCTAAGTAAGCCGCACGGGCTGCTGGTGGCAGGGGACGGGGCACGGGCTGCAGCCGGAGCGGCTCACGTCAGCGGCTTGCGGGCAGCCAGCAGCATCGACTTCCACAGCCAGGGCCAGCGGCCGGCGCCGCGGAAGGCAACCACCTGGAAGCCGGCCTCTTGCAGCAGGGCTGTGAGGGTGCGGCGGCTCCAGAACTTGATGTGACCGCCGTCCCAGAGGGCGGTGAAGTGGGCGTCGAGCTTGCCGCTGAGGGCCAGGGCGCAGTTCTTGAGGTAGCCGTGGTATGGCGTGGAGCAGATCAACACGCCGCCGGGCTTGAGGACTGCGTAGGCCGCTGCTGCCCATTGGCGGGGGCTGTAGACGTGCTCAACCACTTCGGTGCTCAGCACCGCATCAAAGACGGGCAGCTGCAGCTGCGCCAGCGCAGCTGGATCGGCAGGGGCCTGGTGGAAGGGGATGGATGGCAGCCGCCGGCGGGCCTGGGCGATGCCGCTGGCGCTGGGGTCCACTCCCACCCCCTCGTAGCCGCAGCTGTGCAACGCCTCTGCCCGCGCACCATTGCCGCAGCCCAGATCGAGCACGGTTGGCCGCGGAGCCGGTGACGCCTGCCCTGCGGGGGGGGGGGGCACGAAATCCCTCAGCAGCAGCTGCAGGGGTTTGTACAGGTACGCCTCGGTGTGGGGCGTGTTATCTCTCCAGCCGTAGTCGGCCAGGTGGGGATCAGGTGCCACGGCGGGCCTCCCAGAGCATCAGGCTGAGCAGGGTCTCCACATACATGCGCTGGAAGGCGTAGAACCAGCCGCGCCAGCCATCGAGCAGGCCGCGGTGCCAGATGAGGCAGAGCGCCAGCACCGCAAAGGGGGCAATCACATGGGTGCGGCGCAGGGCATCGTTGAGGCCCAGCTGCTGGCGCGGGGTGTTGTAGAGCTTCTGGGTTTCCTGCTGCAGGTAGCGCTGCTGGCTGGCGAGCCAGCGGCTGAGGGGTTTGCGGTCGTCGTGGAGCACCGGCTCGCGCATGGTGGCGGTGCGCCCGGATGGCACAAACTGATGGGAGTGGCCGTCGTTTTCGTAGTGGCCGCCGCCTGGGCGCATCAGGTTGATACGCGGCGGCAGCAGGGTGCCGCGCAGGGGCTTACCGGCCACCAGATAGCGGAAAGGGGTAACCACGGCAGCCAGATCAGCAGGCGCGGTGGCGATCAGCTGGGCCAGTTCTGCCTGGAAGGCGGGGGTGATGCGGTGGTCGGCATCGAGGCTGAGGCACCAGGGGGTGCGGATCAGGCTGATGCCGAAATTGCACTGCGCGGCAAAGGAATCAAAGGGGCGGTGGACCACCTCCACCTGGGGCACTGCGGCGAGAAGCTCGAGGGTGCGATCGGTGCTGCCGCTGTCGATCACCAGGATGCGCTCGGCCCAGCTCAGGCCTTCGAGGCTGCGGCCGATGTTGGGCTCTTCGTTGTAGGTGATCACCAGCGGGGTGACCTGCTTGAGCGCATCCCAAGGCGGCACATTCATCGAGGTGGATTCAGCCACGTAACACCTCCTCGTAGTGCTGAATCAGCTGGCGGCTGATTGCGGGCCAGCCATAGTGCGTTTCGGCCAGCTGCCGCGCCGCCCGGAGCATTTCAGCAGGTGGCGGCTCGAGGCAGCGCTCTAGACAGGCGCTGAGGGCTTCCGGGGTGGGTTCACAGATCACGCCTGCTCCGGCGGCGGCCACATCAGCGGCCAGGGCCACGCCGGGGGAGAGGAGCACCGGGGTGCCGGCCATCAGGGCTTCGGCGGCGGCGATGCCGAAGTTTTCAGACGCAGAGGGGAGCACAAACCAATCCGCTTGCTGAAGCAGGGCCTGCTTGGCGGCCCCTCCCACGAAGCCATGCCAGTGCACCTGGTGCGCGATGCCGAGGGCCTGGGTGCGACCGCGCAGCTCCTGCACATAGGCCGGATCCCCTTCGCCGGCGATGTCCAGCTGCCAGGGGCGCGCGGGTTGCCTTTGCTGCAGCAGGGTGAGCGCCTCAAAGAGCAGCGGCAGCTGTTTCTTGGGATGGAGGCGGGAGAGGAAGACAAAACGCGTGGGGCGAAGCTGATCCACTTCGGCAGACCCATCAACAGCAGCAGGCGCTTCGGGCACCCCAAGGGGCAGCACGAAAGATGACGTTTGAACATGGAGGTCGGCGGCCTCTTGCTGTTCCGCCTCGCTGGTGAAGTGCAGCGCTCGGGCGCCTTGCAGATTGGCCTGGTCCACCAGCTTCAGGAACAGCTGCTTGCGGCCGGCGCTCTGGCCCAGGCTCCAGCGGTTCAGCTGGCCGATCGTGCGCAGCAGATAGGGCACCCCCTGGCGACGCAGCTGGGCCATGCCCAGGGAGGTGGTGTAAGAAAACAGCGCATGCACATGTACGAGGTCGTAGGCATGGGCGTGCTGGCCCAGCCAGCGGCTGAAGCCCGGCGCGATGGCGAATTCGCGAACGGCCCGCAGCGGCGGGTTCCAGCGGCCGAAGGCGAGCACGGGCACGGCTTGCCCTAAAGCTTCCTGCTCGTGCCAGCGGCCCAGGGGCATGGCGCTCTGAACGCCGGGGCCGTGGTCGTTGGTGGTGAGGATTGAGGAGTCCACCCCCTGCTGGCGCAGGGCGGCCACCATCGAGAGCACCGCCTGGCTGGGGCCGCCGCGCAGGGGGCTGATCGAGGGGATGAGGTGGAGAACCCTCACGTCTTTTGAATTGCAAATCGAACTACCAAAAGCCAAAACGGATCACGGGGGGCAATCAAAGATTTCCTTCATTAAGGCTATCGAGATTGGCAAGTGACGATAGTCGTGTTAAGAGGCGAGAGCACAATGCTAGAAGGGTCAAGGTTGGATTGGAATGGGAGGATGTAGGAAAAACAGAGGCGCTACACACGAATAAGTTAGTGACACCCCATGGGCGCATCCATTGATCCACGACACCGCCCTCAGGCGTGGAACTCATTTTTGCACCACCCATATGATGATTGACATCAGATGTTAAGTTAACGATTTCTTGAGGTAGCAAACTTAACATTGGGTCCAACTTCAGTTCGCAAATATTTAATCCTTTTAGTTCTGATTTAAGCAGCTGGCTAAATGCGGCAATCCCTTTGCCAACAACGGGATCAATTGTCCAGTGGATGCATGCCTGCTTAAGGCCAAAGGGATCAAGAGTATCAGCCAATGTGACGCAACTTTCGGATGTTGCAGGCTGTTCACTCATAATGCAAACAACAGTCTTCGCATTGCTTCTGTAAACAATACGCTTTGCGGCAAGAATAATCAAGCCAAGAATAACTAGATGACAAACACGGAGCAGTCTCCAGGCGTTTATAACAGAAGGTTGCTGTAAGGCTGATCGTAAATTACCGAGCCAATCGCGGGTGTGATGTGGCAAAAAAAGAAAATGCGACGAGATATTGGGAAGCTGATTTGTTGCTTGCCACGCAGTGGATGCACTCATTCGCACTGAGTACTTCCAAGAACGATAAAGCTGAGTACCAAACTGCTTTTGAAGCTTGTATAGCTTTAGAGGTGTAAGGCCAATTACCTCCGCTACTTCGATCGATGGATGATCCATGTACCCTTTGCCTAGCCAAGGGGATGCTTGCGCAAGCGGAGAATTAGGATCTTCTGCACTTAGCAAGAGCATTCGGGTTGATTCGATACCACCTGTAGCAAGGAAAACAGCCTTTGAATAAACAGTAAGTCGCTTTCCGGAAAGAGACGCTATTTCAATGCCATCAATGGAGTGCTTGTCTCGCCAGATTAACCTTGTGCAATGTGCGTGATACAGGATAAAGCATGTTTCAGGAAGGCCTTGATGCTTCAGCTTCCAGAAGTTCGGCTCAGGAGCCCACTTTGAAAAATGAAACCAGATATTCACATTATTGAAACCTGGATCCTGTACACCAGTTAGCTGAGTTATATCGGAATCATAGTTGTATGTATCGACTCCCATAAACTGATTGGCTATGATATAATGCTCCTGCAAGTCTTCGTATTTAATCGGCCAATCACCAGGCATCCATTTTCTGGCTGTAAAGTCTATGGGAGAGAATGGCAATGACTGCCCACCCCAAGCAGTGGTGGTTCCACCAAGCATCCGCTTCCGATTCCAGATTGGATTCGATTGTTTTTTTGCAATCTCCTGGATTGAATTAAGATTTTGATATTTATCTATTTCGCTCTCTTCTCCACTTTCAACAATTAGCACCGACTTTCCCTGACTGGCTAGTTTTGAAGCACAGAATATCCCAGCTGCTCCGCAACCGACTACGATCACATCGTAGTTTGTGGAATCTGGAATGCTTACTTCAAAATCTATGTGACGCATCGTCTATTGATTAGGCTATATTCGCAATAAGAGCATTTTGCCTAATATGCTCAGGGTTCAGTGATGAGAAGAGAACGGTGCCCTGGGGAAATTGTTGTATTGTCTTTTTCAGGGATTCTGTGGGGAGTAGGTCGCCAAATCTTCGCTTCCCCACGCAGCTATGGATCACGTGATGCATCAATGGAAATTGGTTTTTTAATGTATCATGAGCAGGCCAGTTTGCTCCATATTCATACTGAAGAACATCCCAGCCACTAAAATCACCTTGGGTGTGACTTAAATAGTTTGAGCCATTCGCAGCAATGCCAAGCCTATTAATGATGCCCTGGGTCCTTAAGGTGAAAAGGTAATCCTTAGCCTTGTCTGTCAGAGAGGATGGCAACAACTCGTGTAGCAACAGTATATCAAGATAATCAGTTTTTAAGGCTTTTAGGCTTTTTTCGACTGTGTTTCTTGCATCGGCTAGGCTTAGCAATGTTGGATTCGCCGCGGGCTGCCAAGCAACTGACTCATTTGGATAATTCAGGCCGTGTGCATTTTCTTTGCCTGCTCGTAATCGATTAACCTTCCTTGCCAGCTGTTTCAGGCGTAGAGCGAGGGGGGTTGGAATATTTGTGTTCCCATGAGGCCAGGTTCCCAATTTTGTTGAAATAATGTATTCTTCTCGTGGCACTAAAGATTTGGTTAGGCATGTGCCCAATATTTTTTCTGAATATCCTTGCCCGTAAGCAGGTGCAGTATCGAAATAACGGATGTTGCTGGCGAGAACTTTGTTTATTAAGGTCTGTGCGTCAGAAAGATTTCTGCACGATGTGAGGCGTACGCATCCATATCCAAGTCGAGAAAGACTCTTCATGGCAGAATATTCAAGATTTTGGTATGCAAATGAGAGTATTACTCATGCCTTCGCTTGCACAAGCATGAAGTCGCAACGGATCAAGTGGCTTGCTTCGTAGGGCTTCATTGGGCTGATAATTTAAAACATCCCAGGCTTCGTAACGGTAGATCTCCAGAAAACGAGAGATGGCATCCAGTACCCCTTCCCCATGCCACTCCAGAATCACTTTGGGGCGATGGATGCTGAACAATCTATTTCCATTATGAAGTGCTTGCTCCTCGGCCGATTCGAGATCTAGTTTGATCAGCCTAGGAGGCTTAATCTTGTAATCTATTAATAGCTCATCGAGGCCTGAGCAGCGAACTGTCTCCGATTTTGGGGTTCCTTGGTAACTCTTGCTTAAATCTAGAGGACCAGACGAGCCACCTAAGTCGCCGGCAAAGTTGATTGTGCAATGTTCAGGCCCGATGGCAAGGTGATGAATGGCAACATTATTCCAGTTGTTTAAGGCTGGAAGAAGCCTAAGGTTGCTGAAATTCCGCTGTGAAGCCTCGAATGTATGCACATGTCCTGTGGGGCCTACAGCTTTTCTGAAAATCGCCGTATAATAGCCAACAAAAGCTCCGCAATCCCAAGCTGTGTCTCCAAGGGCAAGGAGGTGCGAAATCGGATTGAGGCGATTAAGGATCCATGTATCATAAGATCCAAGCCAATAAGAACCCTGGCTCCTTATGTCAAGAGACAGTACACATCCTTTGGCAGGGCCTGCGAGAACCCGGCAGGGCCATGAACTTGCTTTATGAAAAGGGCGGCCTAACCCCCACAACATTTTTTTGGCCAGACTTTTTGAAATTGGCATCATTGTGTTAGTTTAGAGTGTTCAGATGGCCCAGGGATGTTGGCCTGAATTGGTAATAGCAGGCTTTGGCCTGTGGCCTGAGAGTGCGAGAGTCATATCTTACCAATTAGATTTTGTCCAAGGTGCAAGTTTAGCCAATATCTCAATGCCATCAGCCCCCAGCGGCGAGGCCAGGGCTGGAGGTCGAGCCCGGTGGGCAGAGGCGGCAGGGGATGGTCTGCACTTCCGGGTTGGAGGAGGGAACCTGGCTGGTCGAACCACACGCCGTAGGGGAACGTAAAGCCACGCTTCGCTGCCGGCGGCAGGGCCTGGCGCAGTTCCGGCACGGCATCTTGGAGCAGCTTTTTGCCGCGGGCGAGGCGGGTGGGGGCGGGCAAGGGGGCGAGCTCGCGGAAGAGCTGGGAATCCACGAACGGAATTCGCAGCTCCAGGCCGTGGGCCATCGAATAGGTGTCGCTGTCGCGCAGGAGCTGCTGGCCCATGTAGCGGCTGCTTTCCAGCCAGGCGATCGCATCTGCCTGGGTAGGGCAGCCGCTGTTGCCGGCCTCAATGAAGGCTTGATCTGAAACGGCATCCTCAGGGAGGCCCCAGTGCCGCAACAACACGGCGGCCTCTCCAGGGCTAAATATGCCACGCAGGCAGCGGTGGGCCGCTGCCGCTGTGGCCGGCCCGCACAAGAAGGCGGCAAGGCGCAGGCGCTGGTGCTGGCCGGAGCGCTCAAGCCAACAGGCTGCAGCTGCCCGAGACGGGCCCAAGCTGCGGTGCAGGGCCAGCAGCCGAGGAATCTTGCGGAAGCTGGTATAGCCACCGAAAAGCTCATCACCGCCGAGGCCACTGAGCACCACCTTCAGGCCCTGTTCATGGGCTAGCTGCGACACGCAATAGGTGTTGAAGCCATCGATGCTGGGTTGATCCACTGCCGCCAGAAAGGCCGGCAGCAGCTCTGAGGCCCTGGCGGCATCGAGCTGCAGTGGCACGTGGCTGCTGCCGAAATAGCGCGCCACTGCAGCGGCTCGATCGGATTCGTCGTAGGCGCTTTCCTGGAAGCCGATCGAGAGGGTGGTGATCCGTTGGCCGCCTGCCAAGGCGAGCAAGGCTGAGGAATCCAGGCCTCCGGAAAGGAAGAGGCCCACCGGCACATCGGAGAGCTGGTGCGCTTCCACCGAGGCTGCCAGGGCCTGGCGGCTGAGCGCGATCTGATCGCCTCGGTTCAGGAGCAGGCCGGGGGCATAGGAGGGCTGCCAATGGGGCTGGATCTGCCAGCGGCCGGTCTGCCACTCACCCAGCCAGCCAGCCGGCATGCTCGTGATGCCGGCCACCAGGGTGCGCGGCTCGGGCACGCTGCCGCTGGCCAGGAAGCCGGCCAGGGCCGTGGCATCGAGCTGCCGCGGGATCAGGTTGCTGGCCAGCAGGGCTCGCACTTCGGAGGCGAAGAGAAGCTGGCCGCCTGGCCCTTGCCACAGGTAGAGAGGCTTGATGCCGTAGGGGTCGCGGGCGAGCATGGCCCGCTGCTCGTGGCTGTCCCAGAGGCAGAAGCCAAACATCCCCTGCAGGCGCTGCAGGGCGGCCGTGCCATAGCGGATCAGCAGCTGCAGCAGCACCTCGGTGTCGCTGCTGGAGCGGAAGCGGTGGCCCTGGCGCTCAAGATCGCCGCGCAGGGCGTGCTGGTTGTAGATCTCGCCGTTGAACACGAGCACGTAGCGGCCGCAGGCCGATTGCATCGGCTGGTGGCCGCCAGGCGAGAGATCCTGGATTGCCAGGCGCCGGTGCACCAGGGTCACGGGAGCAGAATCGCCCCGTGGGCTGCGCCAGAGGCCGGCATCGTCGGGGCCGCGGTGGGCCAGAGCGACGCCCATGGCGGAGGCAGCGCTGGCGTGCAGTCCTGGCGCTCCAGCGAGGATGCCGGCAATGCCGCACATTCAGCCCACCTCCAGAGTGGCCAGCTGGGCGTCAAGGCGCTCACAGAACGCGACAAAGCCGAAGGCCTCCCCCACAGCCTGAGCTAACGCCTGCGGCTGAAACCAGAGATCTTCTCCTTGCCGGGCCAGCAGCGAGGCCAAAGCTGGTGCCAGGGGCAGGTGCGGATCCACCAGCAGCCCGAAGCGGCCATCACCCAGGGGATCCAGAGAGCCATCGCGGTTGCCGGCGAGCACCGGGCGCCCGCAGCCGAGGGCCTCGAGGAACACGATCCCGAAGCCTTCACCGGTGCTCGGCAGGGCGAACACCGTGGCCAAGCGATGGTGATCGGCCAGCTCGGCTTCGGCGATCCGGCCGCTGAAGATCACCTGCTGGCCCACACCCATCTGATTGGCCAGGGATTGAAGGCGGGGTTTGTCGTCGCCCTCGCCGGCGATCAATAGCCTCAGAGCGGGCCAGCGGGCCAGCAGGGCCGGAAGGGCTTCGATCAGCTTGTGGAGGTTCTTGTAGGCGTCGGCCTGGCTGAGGCGGCTGAGGCTCAAGATCAGCGGTTGCCCGGAGTGGAGGCCATAGCGCTGCAGCAGCTGTGGGGAACGCGCTCCAGGGGAAAACCGAGTTTGATCGAAGCTGTTGGGAAGCACTCCGATGGGAGGGCAGCCAGCTCCCAGCTGCAGCTGCAGCCGCGCAGCGGTGAAGCGGCTCACCGGCAGCAGCCGCTGCAGGCGCGCCAGGGCCCAGCGTTTGGGGCCACGGCGTAGATCCCACACCTCGATGCCATGGGCACTACACCAGCTGGGGGATCCCGTGAGCTTGTGGTGCAGCACTTGCAGGGGTGCGAAGTTTGGATGGGTGGAAAGCAGCAACTGGGGCCGCTGGTTCCGAGCGGCCCTGGCCAGCGATCGGGCCATGCGGGCGCTGGAGCCCCGGGCTGGGTGCCAGCTGATGCCGGGCCAAGGCTTTGTGGGGATGTGTTGGGGGTGATCGTTGCGGATGAACACCCGCAGGGGGGCGTGGGGCTGCACCACCTGCAGCGCTTGGATCAAGGTGCGGGAATAGCGTTGAATGCCACCATCGGCCGCAAAGAGCTCGGGCAGCAGCAGGTCGATCGGCTTCACGGGCGCGCGAGCACCGCCTGGAGGGCTTGCTTCAGGCCGGCTGTCGCCTCGGCGTAGCTGTAGTGCTCGATGTGGGCGCGAGCGGCCCGGCCCATGGTTTTCAGCCGTTGCGGATCGCTGAGGGCCTTGGCCAGGGCGCCCTTGAGGGCATCCCCATCGCCAGCGGGAACAATCCAGCCGGTTTGGCCGGGGATCACCAGATCAGGCCCGCAGCCCACATGGCTGCTCACAATCACTGGCTTGGCCAGGTTCATCGCTTCGTTGATGCAGAGGCCCCAGGTTTCGCCGGAGCCGAAGGAGGGCAGCACCACCAGATCGGCCAGGGCGTAGGTGCGGGGCATGGCGCTCTGGTTCTGGAAGCCCTGCAAGAGCACCCGGCCGGGGGCAAGCGCCGCAGCGCGGCGGCGCAGCTCGGCCTCCAGCGGGCCAGCCCCCACAAACACCAGCACGGCGGTGGGATGCTGCAGAGCGGCGAAGGCGGCCAGCAGATCGAGGGGTCGTTTCTTGGCCTCGAACTTGCCGGCGAAGAGCACCACCGGTGCCGCCGCAGGAATCCCCAGCTGCTGGCGCCAGGCGCGGGCGGCCAGTTCGGCCTCAGGGGCGGCGGCCTGAAAGCGGGCGTTGTCCACGGCGTGGGGCGCCAGGAACAGGCGCCGGCGCGGGATGCCGCTCTGGGCCATCCAGACGGCATTGGCCTGGCCCACCGGCAGGCCGGCGGCAAAGCGGCGGAAGAGAAGGCGCCGGCCAAGAGCAGCCAGGGCGGGCTTGAGCCCGCGGCGGCGGGCGAGATAGTGCGAATCTCCGCGCAGCAGGATCGGCAGCCGCCAGAGGCGTGGATCGAGCAACAGGCGCAGGTGGCTGAGGTAGGCGTAGCCGAAGAGGAGCACCGCATCGGGCCGCCATTCAAGAATGGCATTCACAAGTGCGGGATTATGGAGGCCGCGAAAGTGATGCGACCCGGGAGAGTTGCTTTGATTTGGCACGAAGCAATAATCGTATCCTTGTAGCAGAGGGATGTCCCAATTTAATGTCACCTGAAAACCATAATCCTCACGTTCGGAAACGCCAAAATTCCACAGATAAAAAACTCTGCTAGAAAGATCGGATTCGCACGAAAGTGCCTGGAACCAAGGTGCGTAATATTGAATAGGATGGGATACTACAATGGCCAGCTTTATTGCCATATACTTAACTAAGGCAATCCACCGGGAGTAAGATATCGCCAAAACCGAGAACCAAAAAATCTGCAAAAAACAGAGAAAGAAATAAAGTAAATGATCGAGCCAGAAAGTAATTTAAGATTTGAGGCTTCAAAAGAAGCGGCATTTGATAAAAGAAAAAGCGTTGCAACAGCAAGATTCAAGGGGGTAAAGGGTTTAATTAAAAGAATCAGTGAATAAAGCTTTCCCCAAATCCAACCCATCAAGGCAATCGGCAAAAGCATCAACGGAAAGCCAAAGTCGATGTAGCTCTCGCCAAAGTAGCCTATACTGATAGAAGTTCCTTGATCAGCACCAGCTACAGGTTGGCCAGAAAATTGATTTGTTCGATCGGAGTCGTTTGCAATTAGCTTGTTTGGATTCAAAAAGCGGGGGATCAGAAATTGAACTGCCTCAGACCACAATCGGCCATTTTGATAGGGCTTCAACGAAGGTACATGATTGACTGAACCAGCAAAGTAATCAAGATAAGAAATACGCTCTAATCCTGAATCAAATCCAACAAGGAAATTTTGGAAACTAAACTTAGAGAATTGTTCAAGGTGAAAATTCGCGATTTCGCCATAACCAATGCGAACACTTTGGGTGTTAGTTCCTTGATCAAGAAATCCTCGGAACGGCGGCTTAATAAATTGCCAATAAGAAGACAATAAAACTAACGCTAGAATCCAGGGCAAGATGCGTGGCCGTAAAAACTTTAAGGGGTTGATCGATGAAGCAAGAACTGCGGCTGCAAAAACATAAAAGATGGTTTTAAATCCAGAAAAGAAACCCGTAAAGCCAATGGCCACTTCAGCAAGAAGGATAAAAAATACAATTAGAGGAAAATGACGGCTTAGCAAACTTTTTTGAAAAATTAAAAAAGCAAAAAAATAGCGAATAAGTGATAAAGGTAGAATGAACTGTGTTAAAGCTGAAAAATGATAGGCAACGCTGGGAAGGATAAAGCTAAAACCAAAGAAAATTATATAGAGCCTAAAAGCCCTCGCATCATTAATTTTAAGGATGCCATTCAGTGCCTCTTCTTGATTAGCCCAGGATTTAAGCAACCCGCTTCTCAGGCCATAGGCAAGCACAATCATCCCAGAAGCAGCATAAAGAAAAGTATTAAGGTAGGCATTATTAGGAAGTGCAGAATCAAGATTTAGATTAATCCTATTCGCGTTGATAACCGCTGCAATCACAGGGAAGCTCTGCATCCAAACCGCAAAAATAGGCACTTGAGGCTGTTTGGAATTCCAGAGAATGGAACAAAGTACCATCGGCAACAGAGCAGCTATTGCAGATGGAATTGGATTGATAGTGAATAGCCCCCAAAAAGCCATGAAGATAGAAGCACTCCAGCCCCATGTTTGCCAATTCGAATAACCTCTTTTGGCAGCTGAAGAAAGTGTGTTCATAAGCAGCGTCCCAGCAAGTGGTGTAATTCAGGAGGAGCAGCACCGGCGTAGCCGGTGCTGACGGCTCAGCTCTTCAAGCGTCAGTCGTGGCAAGAGGTGGGCCGGTCTGTGACCCTGTTCGGAGCACT